>CAWFBN010000143.1:0-45387 GCA_963813955.1 uncultured Alphaproteobacteria bacterium
ACTTTGCTGACCTCATTGATTTCAGTTATGACCTGCACCTCATCTTATGGGGCTTCAGGTTATTCAGGAAAAATATCGCGGTATATGTGACCGCGAAAGATACGGGACAGCGGCTGTCAAAATCTGAAGAAATTGGATTTTATGATAAATTATCGCCAACCGAAAAAGACGCGGAAATTTACATAGACCCTTCAAAAACATTTCAGACCGTCCTTGGCATCGGCGGCGCTTTGACGGACGCCTCGGCGGAAACTTTCTACAAGCTTCCCAAGGACAAGCAGCAGGAAATCTTGAAGGCCTATTACGATCCCCAAAGCGGCATTGGCTATACATTGGGCCGAACCCATATTAACAGTTGTGACTTTTCAAGTGAGAGTTACACTTATGTAAATGACGGCGATAAAGAATTAAAGAGCTTCAACATCGCCCGCGATTTAAAGTATCGCATCCCGTTCATCAAGGAAGTCCTCGCCACCGCGGGGAAAAAATTTCACGCTTTTCGTCAGTCCTTGGAGTCCCCCGGCCTGGATGAAGGACAATAACAGCATGCTTCACGGAGGCAAATTGAAGCCGGAATACTATGAAACATGGGGCTGGATATTACGGAAATTAATTCAAGCCTACGAAAAAGAAGGCATTCCCATCTGGGGATTGACGGTGACAGAACGAGCCGATGGCCAGCCAGTCCTGGGAGTCCTGTATTTACACGGCTGAGGAAGAGCGCGATTTGTTAAGAACTTTCTTGGGCCGGTGTTGCAAAAAGACGGCTTGAAAGACAAAAAAATCATCATTTGGGATCACAACCGCAGTTTGATGTATCAACACGCATCGGTGCCTTTGGATGATCCGGCTGCCGCCCAATATATTTGGGGCGTCGGTTTCCATTGGTATATGGGCGACGACTTCGAGAACGTCAAACGCGTCAAGGAAGCTTACCAAAGACCCACCTCTTGTTTACCGAAGGTTGCAATTATCCTTTTGCTTTCAGCAAAATTAACGAGTGGCAGGGAGGCGAGACCTACGCCAAATCAATGATCAACGATTTCAGATGGGGCCGAAGGCTGGACTGATTGGAAGGTTTTGTTGGATGAGAAAGGCGGGCCAAACCATGTTCAAAATTTCTGCTATGCGCCCATTCATGCCGACACCAAAACCGGGGTATTGTCATACATGAATTCCGATCACTACATCGGCCATTTTTCAAAATTCATTCGTCCAGGGCAAGGCGGATCATCAGTTCATCAACGACTTATCAATTGCTGACCACCGCCTTTCTAAATACAAGACGGAAAAATTGCAGTTGTGATCCTGAATCTTTCCGATGAAGCGCAGGCTTTTAACCTCTGGTTGGGTGGTAAAGCCACAAGAACCAGCAGCCCGGCCCATTCCATTATTACACTGGTGATTTAAGCAATATAACGGATTAAGCGCCCGTTTTAGTGCCCGTAGTTTTCACAACAACAGCCGGAGAAAGCCAATGCAGATTGGGTCGTTCTTTGGTTTGAGCGTTAATGGCCTTGCCTCGATTTGGGGGACAGCGTTGGGGTGACGCAGGAGACATGGTTTAGTTGAGTTGCGTTTTAAAGTCCACAAGGACTTTGTAACCGATTTCTCTGTGGAAACGCCCCGGTTGTAAAAGACTTCGATCCGTTCAAAGTACACAAGGCGCGCCTCTTGGCGCGTGGCAAACTCGCAGCGATGGATCAGCTCAATCAAGGGTGGTTTACTGGGCTTGCACTCGATAGAAACGGGTGTGGCTGGTGGCCGGGTCGTTGACGGATTTGACCGTGTTGTCACCGGCAACGCCGCCAAACGGACTCCAAACCGCATCCGTCAGATCATTTTATACTGCACTTGATAGTTAAACCCGGATTGAGTTGGGAATGAGATGACAATGTTGGTGCCAGTTTGAGTTACGTTGATGGCAAAGACCGGAATCAGCATGAGGAAGTTCGCATTACAATCTGAAGTAGCGGTGCTTGGTCTGCCAATGTGTAAAGTATTCGTGGAGCCATTGAACGAGACAGTCACGGATTGCCAGCACCATCTTTTAGGGAAGAAAATTATAGCTTTCCCAAGCTGTATTTGCGACGGAGAACGCGCCGAGCAGGATTGTCGTTTGAGCGGTCGTGCGCAAGCCGCCAGTTACTTGAGAAAGCGTGCAGGTAGTTGCGCGACCTCCCGCAGCCAGGCGTGCATAAATGTTATAGCTGCCTGCCGGATAATGTCTGTGTAATTCGCCCATGCTCCAGGGCTGAAGATCTGATGCTGTAATCCGAATAACCAGTCCCTCGGTATTGCGACCTGACGACATCTCCATTTACTTCCGTATCCATGCCATTGGGGCGATACAGATCCGTTCCGGCAAAATTCACCTGATGGGTGTCCACATTGACAATGGCGCTCAAACCGGCATAGGCATTGGTCTGTGGACCATCAATAAAGCGCCCGCCGCCGAAATCGAAAACTTCCGTTCCCATTTATAACTTGCGGCGTTGAAAGTATCGAATGAATTGGTCGTCGCAACGGTGTTCCCGTTGGCGTCCGTAACGGTGATCACCGCGGTATAGAGCGTGTTCGGCAGCAAGGATGGACAACTGACATTCCAGTTGTTGGTTGTGCCATTGAACAGGAGATTGGTCGCAAGCACGCCATTCAAAGTGATTACAACGTTGTTTGTGGAAATCCCGTGCCCGAAGCAACATTGAAGGCAAGCGTGTTGGTGGATTGGAACAGGTTTGTGCCATTCGGATAAATGTGGGTGATGATGGGAATTCCGGCGCCGTGTAGCTGAACGAGGCCTGGAACGTCTTTCCATGCGAGCCATTGACATTGACCGAGAAGGCGATTTGCGGCGAGAGTTGCAGCACCATCACTCCGGCGTCAGCGGACAGGAGACCGGAAGCCGACCGGTTGAGCGTCACGGTGATGGAATCGTCGTTGGTTTGCGTGGAAAAAAACAGCCAGGGGATGATCGAGAATAAAGCCCGGATCCAACATAGCCTCTCCGCGCTAAGGGACCGCCGCGAGCAGCAGGAAGACGCCGAAAATCACCAGATGGACGGCGCCCTGAAGAATGGTCGCCCGCCCGCTGGCCAGCGTCAGCGAACTGACGAACAAGGTGAGCAGAAGCAAGGCCATCTCCTCCATGCCGAGCCCGACCGTCAACTCCTGGCCGAGATAGAGCGAGACGGCGGCGACCACCGGAATGGTCAGGCCTATGCTGGCGATGGCCGATCCGAGCGCCAGGTTGAGGCTGGTTTGGATCGGTTAGCCCGCGCCGAAATCACGGCGGCGAAGCCTTCCGGCAGCAGCACCAGCGCGGCGATGACCACGCCGATGAAGGTGGTCGGCAGCCCGGCTGCCTCCACTGAGGCTTCGATCGCCGGAGACAGGGTCTTGGCCAGCAGCACCACGCCGGTCAGCGAGACCGGCAGCAGGATGGCCTCAAGGCGGTGATCCAGCCGAAGGCGGCTCCACTTCATCGCCCTCGAAACCATCGACCGCTTCGGGCAGAAAATAATCGCGATGGCGGATCGATTGCACGAAGATGAAGACGGCATAGAGGATCAGCGACAATACGCCGACGAACACAAGCTGCACCGGCGAATATTGCGGCCCCAGCTTGGTGACGGTGAAATTGGGCAGCACCATGGTCAGCACCGCCAGCGTCGCCAATACGCTCAGCGCCGAGGCGTTCCCTCGGATTTGAACGACTGCTCGCGATAGCGCGCGCCGCCGACCAGCAGGCACAGGCCGACAACGCCATTCAACACGATCATCACCGCCGAAAACACCGTGTCGCGCGCCAGCGCGGTATTGCCATTGGTCGCCGAGGCCATCATCGAAACGATCAGCGCGACTTCGATCACCGTCACGGCGACGGCGAGCAGGATGGAGCCGAAAGGCTCGCCGACCTTGACCGCCACCACCTCGGCGTGATGGACGGCGGAAAATACCGCGCCCAGCAGGAAGACTGTGGCAACGATCACGACGAAGCCGTGTTCGGGGTCGATCAGATGGGCGAATTTCGCCATGACCAGCGCGAGGGCGCCAAGCGGCATGACCCAGGTCCACCAAACCGCATGTTGCAATGAATGGGTCGTGCTCAAGCGCCAAACTCCCGCAATGGATTCGCGCCAAGGATGCGCCGCGATGCGCACTCGACCTGATCTGGCCGTCTGAGCCGGAAGCGTGCAAGATGGCGCGCAATGAAACACAAGAATTGGGGACGATTATGGCCGAAAATGTCTGGCCAAGCGAATTGCGGCTGCTGGAGCAGGGAAAAATGCTGCGCGTGAGTTTCGAGGGGGGCGAAACATTCGAACTCCCGGCGGAATTTTTGCGCGTGGTGAGCCCGAGCGCGGAGGTGCAGGGTCATTCGCCGTCGCAGAGGACCACGGTCCCCGGCAAGAGCAGCGTCGCCGTGCAAAATATTGAGCCGGTCGGCAATTACGCAGTGCGGCTCGTCTTCGACGACGGGCACGCCAGCGGCATCTACACCTGGGAATATCTGCGCGAAATCGGCGCCGGGCGCGAAAGCCTGTGGGCGCAATATCTCGCGGAACTCAAGGCCAAAGGATTGTCGCGGTGACGCGCGCTACTAATGGGGGCGAATAAGTGGCTCATGGCAGAAAGCCACGTAAAGCGCGTTCAGGATCGTCCGCACGTTATCGTCGGCGATGCTGTAATAAACCGACTTGCCGTCGCGACGGGTGCAGACCAGCCCGTCCATCCGCAGGCGCGCCAATTGTTGCGACACGGTCGACTGCCTTTGTCCAGCAGCACCTGAGGTCGCCGACGGATTTTTCCCCTTCGGCGAGGATGCAAAGGATCGTCAGCCGGGATTCATGCGCGAGCGCCTTCAGGAGATCGCTGGCGTGATGGGCCTTGTCGACCATCTGCGCGAGCGCATTCGAGGCCTCGAAATTTTCCATCTTTGGCAAGTCCATGCGGGTTCTCTGGGTCTGGGCGGAATCGGTACATGCGGGAGAGATGGCCACCTCGCCGGCGCCACATGCAAAGTCGATAGCTTTAATATCCTCTTGTTTATCAAGATGATCGTAGGCGATACCTCGGTAATTGTCAATGGCCGATCGCCATCTCACTGTCAAAAATAAAGTTCAAAACAATTGTTTAGCCGAGATTCGCCAGCCCGGGGAAACTCTGCAATAGCCAGAAACTGACGTTCTGGATGCCGCCGGTCAGGAACATCACGCCGGTGATCACCAGCAGCGCGCCAACAATTTTTTCCACGGCGCCGAAATGATTGCGGAAACGCTTCATGAAACGGATGAAGGGCTCCATCGCCAGCGCCGCCACAATGAAGGGTAGGCCCAGGCCCAGCGAATAAACGGCGAGCAGGCCAGCGCCATGCAGCACCGTCGCCTCCGACGAGGCCACGGCCAGAATGGCGGCGAGGATCGGCCCAATGCAGGGCGTCCAGCCGAAGGCGAAGGCCAGACCCATGACATAGCGCGCCCACAGGCCGATCGGCTTTTCGACGCTCACCCGCTTCTCGCGATAGAGCAAACCGAGCTTGAACACGCCGAGGAAGTGCAGGCCCATGCCAATGATGGCGACGCCGGCAAGCGCCGACAGCAAGGGCAGATGTTGCCGCACCGTCTGGCCGAGCGCCGAGGCGGTGGCGCCGAGCAGCACGAAAACCGTGGAAAAACCCGCCACGAACAGCAAGGCCGCGATCAGCATGTCGCGCCGCGCCCGGCGCTCGCCGCCTTCGACCAGTTCCTCCAGCCCCGAACCGGCGATGAAACGTCAGGTAAGGCGGCACCAAGCGGCAGCACGCAGGGGCTGAGAAAGGACAAAAGGCCCGCCAAAGCCGCGGCGGATATGGTCACATTGCTGGTCATCGCGCAGTCCCGAATTTTCCGCCCGTCCTATTCGCTTGCTTCATACCCTGATGCGATGGAATTTGTGAAGCGCAGCGGACGACAAAGGAGCATCCATGCGCAACCTCATCACCGATGTCGCCGGCCTCCGCGTCGGCTCGGCGCAGGACGCGGCGCTGGGCTCCGGCGTCACGGCGCTGATTTTCGATGCGCCGGCCACCGCCTCCATCTCGATTTCCGGCGGCGGGCCGGGATTGCGCGACGCCGCCCTGCTCGAACCGGACATGACCGTCCAGCAGATCGACGCGCTGGTCCTGTCCGGCGGTTCGGCCTTCGGCCTCGATTCCGCGGGCGGCGTCCAGGCTTTCTTGCGCGAAAATGGGCGGGGTCTGCTGGTCGCCGACCAATTGGTGCCGCTGGCGCCCGGCGCGATCCTGTTCGATCTGGCCAATGGCGGCGACAAAGGCTGGACATCGCAACCGCCTTATTGGCGCCTCGGCCATGAGGCCGCCCAAGCGGCGGCGCTCGATTTCGCCCTCGGCAGCCAAGGCGCCGGCCTCGGCGCGACATTGGTCGATCTCAAGGGCGGCCTCGGCTCGGCCAGCGCTGTCACCAGCCAAGGTTTTGTTGTCGGCGCGCTGGTGGCGGTCAATGCCGTCGGACAGGCAACCATCGGCGACAGTCCTCATTTCTGGGCGGCGCCCTATGAGCGCGGCGCCGAATATGGCGGCCTCGGCTGGCCCCCGACGATTCCTCGAATCAGCGCTGGCTTTGCGCATGAAGGGAGTGGCGCCGCAGAACACCACCATCGCCATCGTCGCCACTGACGCCGACCTGACCAAGGCGCAGGCCAAACGTTTGGCGATCATGGCGCAGAGCGGCATGTCGCGCGCCTTGCGGCCCGCCCACGCGGCCCATGACGGCGACGTGGTTTTCGGCGCCGCCACCGGACGCTCCGGACGCACAGCGGATATCTACACCTTGACCGACCTCGGCGCAGCCGCCGCCGATTGTCTCGCCCGCGCCATCGCTCGGGCGGTTTTCGAGGCGACCCCCCTGCCCTTCAGCGGCGCCCTGCCAAGCTGGCGCATGAAGTTCGGCGCGACGCCAGACTCGGGCAAGCGTAACTCTACGTAAGACTTAAGTAAAACAAAATGTTCTTTTGGATAGCCAATCGCTCATGATTTCGCCCGAAAGGTGATGCTTATGCAACCAAAGAGGCAAGCTTTAAAATGAAAGAGCGAACCTAGACTGGCGATCACGCATTCAAGGAGTTGCGCCATGAGTTCAGGCGTGCCAGCGCAGAAGTTGCAGCCAACGATGATCAAATCTCAGCGCCAAAAACATCGCCGGCGCCGCCGACAGTCATCAAACGGCGCGCTTCCGGTTGGGTCCTCATCGCCGCAATCCTTCTCTCGCTTGCCATTTGGGGCGCACTTATCGCCGCCGTCTTGCGCTGGTGGGGGGGGCGTTGATTTCACCGCAAGCCGACCACGGCGCCGGCGAGGCCGACCGCCGCCACCATGGTCGCGACGACCACGGTCGCCAGCAGCCGCGCGCCATGCAGCCGGTAAGGCGCGGCCAGCGTTTTTGACGCCAGCACCACCAGAAAGCCGACAATAAGAGGAAACAGCAGGGCGTTGGCCAGCTGCGCGGCGATATTCAGTTCGACGAGATCGTCGGAAAACCCCGCCAGCGCCGCCGCGCCGAAAAGGCTGGCGACGAACAGCCCGTCGAACCATGGCGAGTTGAACAGGCGGGGATGCGCCCGCGATTTCGCGCGGCGATGCGGCCCGAGCACTTCGGCGACGCCCCAGGACAGCGCGAGCGAAGCGACAATCGCCGCCGCCAGCGAGGCGCCGAGCACGCCGAGGCTGAAGATCAGCCGGCCGGCGCCCTGCCCCAGCGCCCCCGTCAAAGCCTCGCCGACCTGGCCTATGCTGGTCAGGCTCGTCACCATTGGACCGGCGTAGAGCGTTGCAGCGGCGGCGACCAGCACCGCGCCGGTCAGCGCCTGGGTGAGCAAGGCGCCGAAGGCCGTATCCCAGCGCGCAGCGGTGTAGGCGTCACGGCGCATGTTTTTGCGGGCGGTCGCCGATTGCTGATAAAACACCATCCAGGGATTGAACACCGAACCGACGATGGCCGCCGCCAGAAACAGGAAATCGCGGTCGCCCATCGGCGCCTGGAAAGCGTCGCGCGCCACGCTCATGAAATCGGGCCGCGCCTGCCACGCGACATAGAGAAAAGCGACTTCGAACAGGCCGAGGATCAGCGCGATGCGCTCGATGCGACGGTAGGAGCCGGTGGCGGCGACGGCCAGCAGCGCGGCGCAGGCGAGCGACAGGCTCACGCCGCGCGACACGCCGTAAAGCTCGCCGATGCCGGCGACGCCGGTGAATTCGGTGACCAGCGTGCCGAATGTCGCCACGGCCAGCCCGGCCAGCGCCAGCAGCGCCCAGGTCTTGCCAAAACGCTCGCGGATCAACTCGCCAAAGCCGCGTCCGGTAAACAGGCCGAGACGCGCCGCCAGCTCCTGCACCAGATAAAGGGCGGGCGCCAGCGCGAAGATCAGCGGCAGCAGACGATAGCCCCATTGCGCGCCAGCTTGCGCCGCCGTGACGACATTGCCGGCGTCGGTGTCGGCCAGCATGACCAGCAGGCCCGGTCCCCAGGCGGCAAGCCCACGGAAAACCGGCATGAAGTCTCCGCGCTGCCTTTGGGGTTTCCGCGTCCATTGCCGCTCCATGAGATGGGCGCGGTTTAGGCCAATGTCCCTCCCCGCGCAACGGGAGGATAAGACATGATAATATTTGGCTGTTCCCGCCGCTCGGCGGCGATCTTTCATCTGTTATCAGGCTTCCCTTGCCGCTTCTGCGCCATTACTGGTAGCTTGACGATGGCGCACAGGCAGTGTTGTGGCCGCGCCAGCCCGCATGGCTCGACCCGGCGGGCGCTTGAAAAGTGTTCGGAGAGATGCATGAAGCGGACTGGCCTGTCGAAATCTTGCCTGTCGATCGCCGCGACTTTGGGCGTCCTCTCCGCAAGCGATGTGCGCGCGGCTACAGTCGCGCTGCCCGATATCGACATCACCACGGATGCGCCATCGGCGCCCTCGAGCGCCTCCGCGCCCGCCGCGCCGTCCGCCGTGGTCTCCACGCCCGGTTTCCTGCAAGATCTCACTCCTGCCAACAACACCCGCATCGATGCGGAGCAGATCTCGCGGACGGGTTCGCCCTTTGTCACCGAGACGTTGCAGCGCGTCGTGCCGGGCGTGACGCTGGCGGCGCCTTCCGGCAATCAATTCCTGCCGGATGTCGAATATCACGGCTTCATTTCGTCGCCAGTCTCCGGCACGCCGCAGGGCCTCGCCGTCTATCAGAACGGTGTGCGCATCAACGAGGCCTTCGGCGACCAGGTGAATTTCGACCTGATCCCGACCTTCGCCATCGCTTCGATGGATCTGGTTTCGAACAATCCGGCCTTCGGCCTCAACGCGCTTGGCGGCGCCTTGAACATCAAGATGAAGGATGGTTTTTCGGTTTCCGGCGGCAAGTTCGAACTGCAGGGAGGCTCCTACGGCCGCATCCAGGGCGCGCTGGAATATGGCAAGCAGGTGGATAACTGGGGCTTCTACGGCGCGCTGGAAGCCGTGCGCGACAACGGCTACCGCGATTTCGGCTCCTCGACCATCCGCCGTTTCTATGGCGATCTCGGTTATCGCGCCGAAGGCAATGAAATTCACCTGAGCGTCGGCCTCGCCGACAATCTGTTCGGGGTCGCGGGCCCCGCGCCCATCCAACTGCTGCAGCAGGATTGGGGCGCGGTCTATACGACGCCCCAGACCACGCAGAACCAGATGGGCAATGCGACGCTCTCCGGCAAATTCACGCTGTCGCCGACCTGGAGCCTCGCCTCCACAGCCTATGTCCGGCGCTTCGTGCAGAATACGCAGGACGGCAACCCGACCAATGTGCAGCAATGCGCCGATCCGACGCTGCTGTGCTTCAACGACCCGGTCACCCCCGCCAACGGCTTGAACGGCCAGCAACTTCAGACCAGCAGCATACCCAACCCCCGCAACTTTCCGTTGGGCGAAATCGATCGCACCTCGACCCTCACCACCAGCCTGGGGACGAGTTTCCTGCTTTCCAACAGCGATTCGCTGTTCGGATTCAAGAACCATGCGAGCTTTGGGGCAAGCTATGACTATGGCATGACCAGTTTCGGCGCCTCGGCCGAACTGGGCGTCGTGCAGCCGAATTACGTCGTGCAAGGCTCGGGCGTTTACCTCGGCCCCAGCGGCAATCCGGTCAGCGACGGGCCGGTCGATGTCCATGCGATCAACCGCTATCTCGGCGTCAACGCCCTCGACGCCCTCGACCTATCCGACAAGCTGACCCTCTCGGCCGGCGCGCGGCTCAATGTGGCCTCGATCTCGCTGTTCGACCAACTCGGCGGCGGCGTGAACGGCGAACATGAATATACCCATATCAATCCATTGGTCGGCCTGACCTACAAAATCACGCCGGAGCTTCTGGCTTACGCCTCCTTCGCCCAATCCAACCGCGCCCCGACGCCTCTGGAGCTTGGCTGCGCCAATCCGCAGCAGCCCTGCATTCTCGCCAGCTTTCTCGTCTCCGACCCCAATCTGCAGCAGGTCGTGGCCACCACCTGGGAAGCGGGCTTTCGCGGCGAGCACAATTTTTCCCAGGATTGGGGAACGCTCGGCTGGAAGCTCGGCGCCTTCCACACCGTCAGCCAAAACGACATCATGAACATTCCCGACCCGTTCCAGCAGGGTTTTGGCTATTTCGCCAATGTCGGCAATACGTTGCGTCAGGGCTTTGAGGCGTCGTTCAACTATAAAAATGGCCCGGCCAGCGTGCACGCCAGCTATTCCTACGTCGACGCGATTTTCCTGTCGCCGCTGACCTTGGCCTCCAACAGCCCTTCGGCCAACGCCAACGGCAATATCTTTGTCACGCCCGGCGACCAGATTCCGATGATCCCGCGCAACCGCTTCAAGATCGGCGGCGACTATGAGTTTTCCTCAAAGGCGCATGCCGGGTTCGATGTGCTGTTCACCGGCCCGCAGCGCTATGCCGGCGACGCCTCGAACCAGCAGCCCTTGCTGCCCGCCTATTTCACGGTGTCGCTCAACGGCGGCTACAAGGTCACCGATCAGGTCGAGGTTTTCGGCCGCATCGACAACCTGCTCGACCGTCGTTTCTACAATTATGGAGCCTTCTTCGATACGTCGCAGCTGTTCCAGGCCTTCAACAATCCGCAAACCGTCACACCGGCGCAACCGCTGTCGGTCTACGGCGGCGTGCGCGTGACGTTCTAGCTTTGGGAGATCTCGTCCAAACTCTTAAACAAGCAAATTAAAGTATTGTTTTGAAATGATTTTCCGCAACAGGCTGTTGTTCCGGTTCAGGCGCAGGCGCCGCCGGCGGTTCGAGATAGCACGCAGGCGGAATTTTTGGCCGCATCTCGGCGGGCAGCGTCATCAAGGCTGCGAGCTTGACGCTTTCAAAGCGGAATACGCCCTGGTGCGGCCCGGTATAGTCCACGGCGCTGCCTTCGCCGACCTTGGTGAGCGCGAGATCGAAATTGTCTGTGGCAAAACGCGAATCGGTCATCGGCATTCCCGTCCGTGGTCCGGATGAGAGACAGTCTTGTACCTTACGCGGAAAAATCGCACTGACAAATTCAATAAAACTTTATCAATCGTTAATTTACCGCGAGAATGATTTGGCTGGGGTCGAAACAGGCGGCGACCTTGCCGCCCGGCGCCAATCCAAGGTCCTCGGCAGTCTGGCGCGGCGCTACCGCATGCAGCGTCTTGCCGTGGCCGATGTCGATGCGGATCTCGCTGTTGCGCTCCGCGTCCACGCGCTCGGTCACCTCGCCGTGGAAACAATTATGTGCGCCCTTCGGCGCGTGCTCCTCCGCGAAAAGCTGGATGAAGGAGGACTTGACCAAAGCCAGCAGCTTTCGGCCCGGCTCCAGCGCGAGATCGTCGGCGGCCTCGTTGGTGACAATCGCCATGATGTGGTGGCCGTCGGCGATCTTGAGGCTCACTTCGACATCGACCGGCCAACGCTTGATCTGCGTCACTTCGGCCTGAAACACGTTACGCGCCGAAATCCGCGCCCCGACCGCCCAGAGCAGCGCCTCTTCCTGGCCCTGAAGCCCCTCTTCCGCGATCAGGTTGGAGATGAGCGACAGCTTTTCTTCCAGCCGGTGAAAAGTGGCGATGAGCTGAAGCCCCTCCGGCGTGACTTCGGCTCCGCCGCCCGAACGTCCGCCCGGCCTGGTCAGGAAAGCCGGCGTCGGCAGCAGGTTGTTCACCGCATTGACCGAATCCCAAGCCGTCTTGTAGCTGAAGCCCGTCACCTTGGCCGCCTTGGCGATGCTGCCGAGTTCGGCCACCTTTTCGAGCAATTTTATGCGGTCGCGCCCGACCAGGAAGCGGCCCTCGCTGTGCAAGGCCAGAAGCGCGTTGATCTTGTTGCCGGTCATTTCCAGTCCTTCGCAGCCCCGCCAACGGGCCGCCCCGCAGGAAAATTCGCAGAAATTCCTATCAATATGTAATTCGATCACATATTCATCATAGGCGCCGCAGAACGGAAGCGCTAAAGTCGCCATCATAGCGGTTGCGCGCCGGCATGTAATCCTCGGCAGCCTGTCGCAGGCGAATTTGTCGCGGCAAAACAGGTTCAACTTTAGGGCGATTTCCCAGCTCCCCAGCGCGGGAAATCTCTCAACGGCATCGTCACGGTCCGGTTTCGCGGTTCGCCCATCTCCCGCGCGACTCTCGGCCTGACGATCACGACGGTCCCGGCTTCACTGCCCTCTCGGAGTCGGGACCGTCACATTTTGTCGCAGCGATCGGCGAAAAGCGCATCCATCGTCGGCGCGGTTGCCGCCTTGCGCAGGCGCGGCAGGCCAAAACCGTCCTGAATCGTCGCCAGCAGACTATAGTGATCGTAGCGCGTGGCGTCGCGCGACGGGACGCCGCAGCGGGTCACCACAATGGTGGCGATGTGATTGTCGACGCCGCCCGCGTTGCGGGTGATGTCCGATACCGGCGCCTCCGCGTAACGACGACTGGCGCCTTCGTCGAAAGTGATCACGATCGCCGAACGGTTGGTCCAGTTTTTCGAGGCGCGAATGGCGTTCACCGTGTCGCGCACGAAGGCGTCGTAGTCAGCGATCAACTGGTCGCGGTCGTGGCAGATCGGCAAGCCGTGGCCGTCATGGCACTGGTTGGGCACGATCAGCGAAACGCTCGGCGCCGTGGTCGCGAGATCGCCGGCCAGTGCGGAAAAAGGCTTGATCATCGCGCGCGCGTCAGAATCACTCGCCAGCTTTTCGAAATAGGGAACAGGATTGTGCTTTTGCGCGTAAAGCGCGCCCTCGACGCCGCCCGGCGCCGAAGAGACCAGCGATCCGGTCGCCGGCAGCGTTTCGGCATAGATCGCGAAGCTCAGGCCCGCCTCCTTTAATTGTCCCACAAGCGAATCGCCTGCGATCTTGTTGCAGGCGGTCGAAGGCGCGATATCGGACGCAAAACAGCTTGGGCGGTCGTCGCGTATGCCAAAGTCGTCGCCGCCGATGAGCGCCAGATAATTCGGCAGGCTGGGATGGGCGACGCCAAAATAGAGCGTCGCCAGACCCTGCTCCTGCGCCAATTGACGCATGAAGGGCGAAGGGCCGTTGTAAAGCGCGTCGTCGAAACCGTGATTTTCCAGCACGATAACCGTGACATGATCGAATCGCGTTTCCGCGCGGGCCGACGTGAGCGGCAGGGAAGCGGAAAACATCGCGGTGACGCCCATGGCCACGCCAGACAGAAGAGATGACAACCGTTTCCTCGGCGACAATTCGGCGCGCATGGCCGTTACCCTTTCTTAACCATCTGTTTCAACGCGACCTTATGCCGCGCCAATAAATAAACATTATGACGGCCGCCCGTCGCGGGGCAAACGCCGCAAATGCGGCCCAAATTCCCGATGATCGCGTTTCCGCCCAACCCTGTCCGGCCTGCCGTCGTAACAAGACGTACAAAACGACTATTGACGAGCGCAAAAAAACTGTCACTATCCATGTTGTTGCAGCCTTGATTGAAAGACGTGCGGAGCCGCTTTCTAGTCAAGGAGATCGCCAACGGGCTACGAACCCGAGCGGCGGGCAATAATATGGCCTGAAGCCTCAATATTCGCGGCAAGACTTAAAATGTCTGCGCCCGAGATGAGCAAGGCCAGCCAGCCTCGAAAAAGGCCGTCTCCGGACGCGCCGACAGTGAGGATTGGGAAAAGGACACATGACTCCACCTCAGCTCGCAATTTCCGAAAGCCCCTGCCCGGGCGTCGCCCCTCGGCGCTGAAACAGGCAGGAATGGTGCGGAATCTGCCCTATTGATGGGAGACGCCGATAGCAAATAGAACCGTTGCATCATATCGCGGGTTTTCCCGCCTCATCATCTGATCTTTATCGGACTTCGCCTGAGAGCGAATTCAGGGCTCCGGCCGCATCACGCGGCGGAGCCCGTTTCGTTTGCAAAGGCCCTGCTTGACGCCATGCGATTCGCTTGCGCGCATTTTGCTTGGTCGACCTTAGCCGAATACCTTGCAGCAATTCGCTATTCTTGACCGCCGCCGCTCCATCATTGTTGATGACTAAACCTTCCGTCTCAACAAAAAGGCCACGCTCGCGCGCGGCCTTTTCATTGTTCTTTGGGCCTCAACTCACTCGCCCGTGAGATTGGCCTTGGCCTTGGCCCACCAACCGGAACGCTTTGGCTTGTCAGGGTCTGCCTGGGTAATGACCGGCAATTCCGGAGCGCGCGGCGCAGGCGCAGGACGGCGCCGGACCGGAGGCTCGACCGGCGCGTCCGGAACCTCCGGCAGGCCGACGCTTCCGTCACCTCGGCGACAGGCGACGCCGGTTCGATCGCAGGCGGCGGCGCAGCGAAGTCAGAAGCAAAATCGGCGCGCAAACGGGGCGTACGAATCCGCCGCAGGCGCGGGCGTCGGCGCTGCGGCGCTTCACCGCCCCATTCAGGCAAAGGCGCGAACACCGCCGATTCCCCTTGCGGCGCCGAAGGCTCAGCTGAGTTGGCTCGCCGGAAGTCTCGGGCTGGCGCTCCAGCTTCCGATTCGTCGCCGCCTTCGACCGACGGACGCCAGTCGCCATTGAATTCGCCGGTTTCGCCGCTGCGTCCGCCGCGACCGCGACGCCGCCAACGGCCGCGTCCACGACGCCCGCCTTCGGCGCCGTCCTCACTCGATGGCTCAAATCCGCCCTCTTCGGCGTTTTCCGGCGCAATCGGCACGATGAGATCGCCGCCAATCGCGGCCATGGTTTCGAGCCCTTCATCCGAAGGCTGCTCGCCATTGGCTTCGACTCCGCTGCCTTCGCGTTCGAAATTGCGGCCCCGGCCCCGACGGCGACGGCGGCGGCGGCGGTTTTCCGCCTCGCGCGCTTTCGGCGGTCTCGGCATTTTCGTCCACAACTTCGACTTCGGCCGCCTCGGCCTCGGCCTCTTCGTCGAAATCGCCCTCGGATTCGGCCTCGCCGATGGGTTCGGGATCCTCGACCGGACGGCGCGGATCGAAGCGGCGAATGGGATCGCCCGTCACCCGGCGGCGGGTTCGCCGCGCTCCAGCGCATGATAGGCGCCGCCAGTCAGCGAATCGTCGGCCTCGACCGTCACGGCGACGCCAAAGCGCTCCTCGATCAGCGCAGCAGCGAGCGCTTCTGGTTGAGGATATAGAGCGCGATGTCGGTGCGGGTGCGAAGGATGACATTATGCGACGCGCTCTTGATGAGGGCGTCTTCCAGCACGCGCATCACATGCACGGCGACCGAAGCGGTCGAACGCACCGTGCCGGCGCCGGCGCAATGCGGGCAAAGGATCGACGAGCCTTCGAGCACGCCGGTGCGGATGCGCTGGCGCGACATTTCCAGCAGGCCGAAATGCGAGATGCGGCCAACCTGGATGCGGGCGCGGTCGTCCTTCAGCGCTTCCTTGATGCGCCGCTCAACCGCGCGATTGTTGCGGTTTTCCTCCATGTCGATGAAATCGACGACGATGAGGCCGGCAAGATCGCGCAGGCGCAACTGCCGCGCCACTTCATCGGCCGCTTCGAGATTGGTGCGGACCGCCGTGTCCTCGATATTATGCTCACGGGTCGAGCGGCCCGAATTGACGTCGATGGCGACCAGCGCCTCGGTCTGGTTGATGACCAGATAGCCGCCTGACTTCAGCGTCACCTGGGTATGGAACAAGGCGTCGAGCTGCGATTCGGCGCCCCATTTGGCGAAGACCGGCTGCGGGTCGCGGTAATTATGCACATTCTTGACGTGGCTTGGCATGAGCAGGCGCATGAAGTCGCGCGCCTCGCGATAGCCCGCCTCGCCGGCGACTACGACATCGTCGATTTCCCGGCTGTAGAGATCGCGGATGGCGCGCTTGATCAGCGAGCCTTCCTCATAGACCAGCGACGGCGCCGAAGAGGACAGCGTGAGTTCGCGCACCGTCTCCCACATGCGCATCAGATATTCGAAGTCGCGCTTCACTTCCGGCTTGGTGCGGGCGGCGCCCGCCGTGCGGAGAATCACGCCCATGCCTTCCGGCACCTCGAGTTCCTGCGCGATTTCCTTGAGGCGCTTGCGGTCGGCCGCGTCGGTGATTTTCCGCGATATGCCGCCGCCGCGCGCCGTATTGGGCATCAGCACCGAATAGCGGCCAGCCAGCGACAGATAGGTGGTCAGCGCCGCGCCCTTGTTGCCGCGCTCCTCCTTGACCACCTGGATCAGCAGCACCTGGCGGCGCTTGATGACTTCCTGAATCTTGTATTGGCGGCGCGGGCGCTGGGTGCGATAGGGCGTCTCGTCCATGGCGTCGCCGCCAAGTTGATCGACGATTTCCTCTTCTTCGCCGTCGCCATTGTCGCCATCCGGCTCCCGGTTGGAGAAACGGCGGGGCTGGCTGTCTTCAGCGTCATCCTGCGCGGAATGGCGTTCCGGCGCCTCGTCGGCATAGGCCTCGTCGGACATCGCGCCCGCGTTCGCGGTGGCGAAACCATTTTCATGGTCAGCGCCGTCGTCTTCCTCGACGATGGCGAAACCTTCCGGATCATGAGCGAGTTCGTGGCTTTCGTGCGCGACGGCCTCAAGCTCCGCAGGCGCTTCGTAGGGCGCGGGCGCCTCCTCCGGCGCGGACGCCTCGACCGGAGCTGGCTCTGAAACAGCGTCCTGCGGAATCGTGCTCCTGGACCGGAGCAAAGGCCTCTGGCGCCTCCTCGGCCGTCACTTCGACCGCGACGAAATCAACCGGAGGAGCGGCTTCGGCGTCATTTTCCGGGGCGAGCGAAAAATCGCCTTCGGCCGCGCGGGAAAGCTGGTTTTCGGTGAACTCCACCGGCTGCGCTGCCGCCCCTGCCGCGCGGTCGTCGTCGGACAGGACCTCGCTGCTGACCCGTTCGTCGTCATTGGGATGGCGGCGCTCCGAACCGCGGCGATTGCGGCGGCTGCGGCGACGGCTTGAGTCCTCGTCTTCTTCCTCGCGATGGGCGCGCGACTCTTCTTCGAGCAGAGCGACGCGGTCCGAATGCGGGATCTGGTAATAGTCCGGATGAATTTCCGAAAAGGCCAGGAATCCGTGGCGATTGCCGCCATATTCAACGAAGGCGGCCTGCAACGAGGGCTCCACCCGCGTCACTTTCGCCAGATAGATATTTCCACGTAATTGTTTCTTGGATGCGGATTCGAAATCGAATTCTTCGACTCTATTGCCGCGTAGCACCACCACCCGCGTTTCTTCGGGGTGGGAGGCGTCGATGATCATTTTGTTGGCCATGAGGGACTCTTGCAGGCATGACGCGGCCTCTGGCCAGGGTCGCCCTTGCGCTTGCGCCGTCGGGGGCCAGGTCGGAAGTCAGGCCGCCCGGACGGATTGCGCGCGCGGCGCCGCGCCAGAGATGGCGCGCCATGCGATTGTGGGTTGAAGGAAGATGCGGATAAGCTGAGGGCCACGTTGCGACGCGGCTTGAAAACTCGGGCCGAAGACCCGCTTGGCGGTCGGATACGGCGGAGGAAGGCAAAATGGCGCCCGCTGCGAATCGCACAAACGCCGGTCGTCTTGCGACGCCCGTCATTCCTTCGATTGCTCCCTTCGCGCGATTGAAACCGCCGCGCTGAAGTTTTGTGGCGAACACCAACAAAATAATTCACCTGTCCTCCGGCGCGCAATGACGCCGGCAATGTCCAAAACGTGCGGAAAGCGAAGTCAGGCGCAGTCCCTGCCGACACGAAAAACTCTCCGCTGGAAAGCGGCGCGTCGAGGCGGGAAAAGCCGTCCATCGCTCATCTGGCGCGAATCCGATCGCGCCCGAACTGGAACGAGTCTTATGTAGAGCATAATTGCTGGATTTGGCAAGTTTCTGCATCACTGTTGCCCCATCGCAACATCTTGGGTGACGCGGGCCGTCTATCAAGGTAAAGGCTATTAACTTTTTCATGACCTGACTGAAGCGCAGCCTCCCGGCGAAACGGCGAGTTGACGCTTCGAAATCATGAGTTAAGGCGGTCATCGACCTGTGCAGCACAATAAAACATCCATCTGGCGCGGCGTGTTGCGCCTCTTATTGGTCTTCGTCCCCGTCGGGTTGGCTCACGCCGATCCGCAAACCGGCGCTCCCCTTGCTGCTGTCCCGCTGGCCTTGTCGGTGCGGCAGGACGTCGCCGAGCAACAGACGCGGCTGATTTTCGCGCTGGGCGCCTGCGTGACGGCGGAGGCTCATGTGCTGGAAAACCCGGCCCGCGCCATCGTGGACACGCCGGAAGTGAATTTCCAGATCGACCCGCAAGTGGGCCGCAAGCCCGCCGAACGCGGCCGGCGCCGCGCGCATCGCGCCGCCCCCGCCGTCGCTTCGCCCGTCGGCGGCCTGATCGCCTCTTATCGATTCGGGAGGCTGTCGCCCGGCAAGTCGCGCATCGTGGTCGATCTCACCGGTCCGGCCGAGATTGCGACCCATTGCGCCCCGGCGCCGGACGGGAGTTTCGAGCTGATTTTGTCGCTCACGCCGCAAAATGACGCGGCCTTCCGCGCCGCCGCGCGCGCCGGCGCGGAAATCCAGAGTTTGAGAACGTCCCAGCTAACGCCGGCGCCACCGCCGTCGCCGCGACCGGAAAATCCGGCGGGCGAAAAGCCGCTCGTCGTGCTCGATCCCGGCCACGGCGGCGTCGATACCGGAGCCTTGGGCCGCGACCACACGGTGGAAAAATTCCTGGTGCTCGAATTCGCCAAGGTTTTAGGGGCCAAATTGCGCGAAACCGACCATTTTCGGGTCGTTTTCACCCGCGAGGACGACAGTTTCGTGCCGTTGGGCGAGCGCGTAAAACTCGCCCGCAGGCTCGGCGCCGGGCTTTTCGTGTCGCTGCATGCCGACGCCCTGGGGGGCGACGGCGCCGGCGTTCAGGGCGCCACCGTTTACACGGTGTCCGACCGCGCCTCCGACGCCGAGGCCGCACGGGTGGCCGAGCATGAGAACAAGGCCGACGCGTCGGCCGGCGTCGAGGCGAAGGAGGACGCGAGCGACGTCAACGACATATTGTTTGACCTGACACGCCGGGAAACGCGCGCCTATTCGCATGTTTTCAGCCATTCGCTGGCCGAATACTGGAAAGTCGCGGCGCGACTCAACGAGAATCCCAGCCGTTCCGCCGGTTTCGTCGTGCTCAAGGCGCCCGACGTGCCCTCGGTGCTGCTGGAGCTCGGCTATCTGTCCAACGACGCCGACGCCGCCGATCTGGGTTCGCCGGAATGGCGCCAGAAGGCCGCAGCGCAGGTGGCGCGAGCCATCGAAGGGTTTTTCGCGGCGCATCCGTCGGAAAGCCCGCCCAAGGCCCCGTCCAAGGCGCAGGACGCGCAGGGAGCGCAAGATGCGCCTGGGGCTCCGAACGGCGCCGCCCTTAAAGCGACACAAAGCAACGGCAACTAGAGCCGCGCCAAAAGGCCAAAGGAATTTCGGACAATGATTGCGGTCTGATTTTCGCATGGCTGGCGCCACTGCGGGATGCTATAGGCGCGCATCAATCTGGCGCGGATATTGATTGGCGCGATTGCGGAAGGTTTGTTCATGCGGATGCTCGCCCGGTTTTTTGGTTTCGTTTTCGCGACGGGCGCTGTGCTTTTCGTTATCGCCGCCCTGGGCGTCGGCGGACTGATCTATGTCTATTCCAAGGACTTGCCGGATTATTCGCAGCTGAAGAATTACGAACCGGCGATCATGACCCGCGTTCATGCCGGCGACGGCTCGCTGCTCGCCGAATATTCGCATGAGCGGCGTCTTTATCTGCCGTCCAACGCCATCCCCCCGCTGGTGAAACAGGCTTTTCTCTCGGCCGAGGACAAGAATTTCTACAGCCATAACGGCATCGACCCCGAAGGCATTTTGCGCGCAGCTATCGTGCTTTTGCAGGGCAACAAGCGTGTTCAGGGCGCCTCGACCATCACCCAGCAGGTGGCCAAGAACTTCCTCCTGACCAACGAACGCTCCTTCGACCGCAAGATCAAGGAAGCCATTTTGTCGGTGCGCATCGAACAGGCCTATACCAAGGAGCGCATCCTCGAACTTTACCTGAATGAAATCTACCTCGGCCTCGGCAATTACGGCATTGCCGCCGCGGCGCTGAATTATTTCGACAAGTCGGCGTCCGAACTGACGCTGGCCGAGACGGCCTATCTCGCCGGCCTGCCCAAGGGACCGAATAACTACAATCCCTACCGCAACCGCGAAGCGGCGATCGCCCGGCGCAATTACGTCATCGAGCGCATGGTGGAAAACGGCTATGTCACGCGCAAGGACGGCGACGCCGCCAAGGCCGAGCCGCTGACCGTCAACCAGCGCGCCCTGTCGCCCAACTCCTTCGCCGCCGGCTTTTTCGCCGAGGAAGTGCGGCGCGAGTTGAACGACCGCTATGGCGACAAGAAGCTTTATGAGGGCGGCCTGTCGGTGCGCACCACCCTCGATCCGAAAATGCAGCTGATGGCGCGCAAGGCGCTGGTCGATGGCCTGGTGCGTTTCGACGAGGCGCATGGCTATCGCGGCCCCATCAAGGTGATCGAGCTGGGCTCCGACTGGGGCCAGACCCTGGGCGATATCCCGGCGCTCGGCGATGTCGCGCCCTGGCGCCTGGCCGTCGTGCTCGACGCCAACGAGGCATCGGCCCGCATCGGCCTTCAGCCGCCGCACGAAAAATCCGGCGAAGTCTCGAATGTCCGCGAAACCGGAACCCTGACGGCCGCGGGCATAGGCTGGACGCGCAAGCGTCTGCGCCAGGCCGTCTCACCCGGCGATGTTGTCTATGTCGAAGCGCTGGAAGGCCATCCCGGCCAGTTCCGCCTGCGGCAAATTCCGGAAATTTCCGGCGCGATTTTGGCGATGGACCCCTATACCGGCCGCGTCTTCGCCATGGTCGGCGGCTTTTCCTTCGACCAGTCGTCGTTCAACCGCGCCACCCAGGCGCAGCGCCAGCCGGGCTCCTCCTTCAAGCCCTTCGTCTACGCCACCGCGCTCGACAACGGCTATACGCCCTCCTCGATCCTGCTCGACGAACCGATCGAGATCGCGCAGCCGAATGGCGAGGTCTGGCGCCCTGAGAATTTCGAGGAGGGCCATTACGGACCGCACACCCTGCGCTACGGCGTCGAACATTCCAAAAACCTGATGACCGTGCGCCTCGCCCGCGACATCGGCATGCCCCTGATCGCCGAATACGCGCGCCGCTTCGGCATTTACGACGACATGCAGCAATATCTGCCGATGGCGCTGGGCGCCGGCGAAACCACGGTCATCCGCATGGTCACCGGCTATTCCATGCTGGCCAATGGCGGCAAGCGCATCAAGCCGACGCTGATCGACCGCATTCAGGACCGCAAGGGCCAAACGATCTACCGTCACGACGAGCGCCAGTGCCTCGGTTGCGACTCGCCGAAATTCGACCCCGCCAGCGAGCCAAAACTGGTCGACAACCGCGAGCAGGTTCTCGATCCGCTCACCGCCTATCAGATCACCTCGATCATGGAAGGCGTGATCCAGCGCGGCACCGGCATTTCCATCAGCAGCCTGAACCGGCATCTGGCGGGCAAGACCGGCACGACCAATGACGCCAAGGATTTGTGGTTCGTCGGCTTTTCGCCCGACCTCGCCGTCGGCGTCTATCTCGGTTTCGACAAGCCGCGCTCGATGGGCGATTCGGCGCAGGCCGCGACCTATGCCGCGCCGATCTTCCGCGACTTCATGAAAATGGCGCTGGCCGACAAACCCGACACCCCCTTCCGCGTGCCGCCGGGCATCAAACTGATTTCAGTCGACGTGCATTCGGGCATGCGCTCCTCCGGCTCGGGCGCGATCCTCGAAGCCTTCAAGCCCGGCACGGCGCCGCCCGACACCTATGGCGGCGGACATGGCGGCGGCGGCCATGGCGGCGGCGGCGCGCATGCCGGGACCGACTCGCAGGTCGGATCGGGCACCGGCGGGCTTTACTAAGCTTTACAGCCGCCCATTCGCTCTCTATGTGTGGCCCTCCCTTTCTGGAAGGAACAAGACTCATGCGCGCCGAAGCGGTCTCGCTCGTCGAACAGATCAAGCAGTCCGTGGGACTGCTGAGGAGGCATCTTTGACGTCGATAACTCGACGCGCCGCCTCGCGGAACTGAACGCCAAATCCGAAACCCCCACTTTCTGGGACAATGCCGAAGTCGCGCAAAAACTCATGCGCGAGCGCACCGACCTTGAAGAACGGCTGGCCTCGCTGTCAAAATTCGAGAGCGATCTCGACGACGCCATCACCCTGGTCGAACTCGGCGAGATGGAGGAAGACGCCGCCGCCGAGAAGGAGGGAATCGACCTCCTGAAGGCGATCAAGATCGAAGCGGACCGCCGTCAGGTCGAGGCGCTGCTGTCGGGCGAAGCCGACGCCAATGACACCTTTATCGAAATCCATTCCGGCGCCGGCGGCACTGAAAGCTGCGACTGGGCGCGGATGTTGCTGCGCATGTATGCGCGCTGGGGCGAGCGCCACAAGTTCAAGGTCGAACTGATCGAAGAAACTTCGGGCGACGAAGCGGGCATCAAATCCGCGACCTTGCTGATAAAAGGCCATAACGCCCATGGCTGGGCCAAGACCGAATTGGGCGTGCACCGTCTGGTGCGCATATCGCCCTTCGATTCCAACGCGCGGCGCCATACCAGCTTTGCCTCGGCCTGGGTCTATCCGGTCATCGACGACAAGATCGACATCCAGGTCAACGAAAGCGATTGCCGCATCGACACCTACCGCGCCCAGGGCGCCGGCGGCCAGCACATCAACACCACCGATTCGGCGATCCGCATCACCCATATTCCGTCAGGCATCGTCGTCGCCTGCCAGGCGGAGCGTTCGCAGCACAAGAACCGCGCCACGGCGTGGAACATGCTGCGCGCCCGCCTCTATGAGCAGGAACTGGAACGCCGCGAGGCCGAGGCCAGCAAGGTCAACGCCACCAAATCGGAAATCGGCTGGGGCCACCAGATCCGCTCCTATGTGCTGCAGCCCTATCAGATGGTGAAGGATCTGCGCACCGGCGTTGTGTCGGGAACGCCCGACGAGGTGCTCGATGGCGATATCGACGCCTTCATGGAAGCGGCCCTCGCGCAGCGCGTCCACGGCGGAGGCCCGGACAAGGTCGACGACGTCGATTAAGGCGCGTGTTATGGCCGTCCCCGGCGACACGCGATAGGCGAAGTGTTTCCAGTGTCGAACACGCCTTGACTCACGGCGAAGCCATGCCCATTTGCGGGCTAGCACTCTCGACTGGAGAGTGCCAAATGCAGCCCCTGCCCTTCGCCCCCTTCCCTGCCGAAGCGCGCCCGGGCCGCAATCAAGGAAAACGATATGGCCTTCCGTCCCCTTCATGACCGGGTTGTGCTCAGACGCCTCGAGGGCGAAGAGAAGACCAAGGGTGGCATCATCATCCCCGACACCGCCAAGGAGAAGCCGCAGGAAGGCGAAATCGTCGCTGTCGGCCCCGGCGCGCGCGACGAGGCCGGCAATCTCGTCCCCCTCGACGTCAAGGCGGGGGATCGCGTGCTGTTCGGCAAATGGTCGGGCACGGAGGTCAAGATCGACGGTCAGGAACTGCTGATCATGAAGGAAAGCGACATTATGGGCGTCGTCGGCTGATCCGGCCCCTTTCTGCAATAACCTGAGATTTTCCCTTTCGGAGCTGTAACCCACATGGCAAGCAAAGACATCCGTTTCTCCACTGACGCGCGCGACCGCATTCTTCGCGGCGTCGAATTGCTCAACAATGCGGTGAAAGTCACCCTCGGCCCCAAAGGCCGAAATGTCGTCATCGAAAAGTCCTATGGAGCGCCGCGTATCACCAAGGACGGCGTCACCGTCGCCAAGGAGATCGAACTCGCCGACAGGTTCGAAAACCTCGGCGCCCAGCTCGTGCGTGAAGTGGCGAACAAACAGCATGACGCCGCTGGCGACGGCACCACCACGGCGACTGTTCTCGCCGCCGCCATTGCGCGCGAAGGCGCCAAGGCCGTCGCCGCCGGGCTCAATCCGATGGATTTGAAGCGCGGCATCGATCTTGCCGTCGAGGCTATTGTCGTCGATCTCAAGAAGAATTCGAAGAAGGTCACCTCGAACGATGAAATCGCCCAGGTTGGCGCCATTTCGGCCAACGGCGACAAATCGATTGGCGACATGATCGCCAAGGCGATGCAAAAAGTCGGCAATGAAGGCGTGATCACGGTGGAAGAGGCCAAGAGCTTCGAGACCGAACTCGACGTCGTCGAGGGCATGCAATTCGACCGGGGCTATCTCTCGCCCTATTTCATCACCAACGCCGAGAAAATGCTCGCCGAATTCGACGAGCCCTACATCCTGATTCACGAAAAGAAACTGTCTTCGCTGCAGGCGATTTTGCCGGTGCTCGAAGCGGTCGTTCAGACCGGCAAGCCGCTGGTGATCGTCGCGGAGGATGTCGAGGGCGAGGTGCTGGCGACGCTGGTCGTCAACAAACTGCGCGGCGGCCTGAAAATCGCCGCCGTCAAGGCGCCCGGTTTCGGGGATCGCCGCAAGGCCATGCTCGAGGACCTCGCCATTCTGACGGACGCGCAGGTCATTTCCGAGGACGTCGGCATCAAGCTTGAGAACGTGACTTTGGCGATGCTCGGTCGCGCCAAGAAAGTCCGCATCGACAAGGAGAGCACCACCATCGTCGACGGCGCCGGCGACAAGAAGGGCATCGAGGGGCGCATCGCTCAGATCAAGGCGCAAGTCGAGGAAACCACCTCGGATTACGACCGTGAGAAGCTGCAGGAACGTCTGGCCAAACTGGCTGGCGGCGTCGCGATCATTCGCATCGGCGGCTCGACCGAAACCGAGGTCAAGGAAAAGAAGGACCGCGTCGACGACGCCCTCAACGCCACCCGCGCCGCAGTGGAAGAAGGCGTGTCGCCCGGCGGCGGCGTCGCCTTGCTTCGCGCCATCGCCGCGCTGGCGGACGTCAAGGTCCAAAATCCCGACCAGAAGACCGGCGTCGACATCGTCCGCAAGGCGATCCAGGCTCCAGCCCGCCAGATCGTCGACAACGCCGGCGACGACGGCGCGGTCGTGGTCGGCAAGCTGCTTGAATCGGCTGACTACGCCTTTGGCTACAACGCCCAGACCGGCGAATATGGCGATATGGTCAAGCTCGGCATCATCGACCCGACCAAGGTCGTCCGCACCGCGATTCAGGACGCCGCCTCCATCGCCGGCCTGATCGTCACGACCGAGGCGACAATCACCGAAGCGCCGAAGAAGGACGAGCCTGCCATGCCGCAGGGCGGCGGCATGGGGGGAATGGGCTACTGAAGTCCAGCTTGATTGGATTAGCGGCGGCGTCCTCGGGCGTCGCCGTCGGTCGTCATTGCGAGCGAAGCGAAGCAATCCACCTGGCCACAACCGAAGCCATGGATTGCTTCGCTTCGCTCGCAATGACGGGGCCATCAATACAGGCGACCGATACCAACGCGCCGCGCTCGGACAGAAGGCGCCGAGCCTGCCATTGCAGCCCGGCGGCGGCATGCGGCGCCCTCGGGCGTCGCCGCTTTCATTTCCGCCTGACGTGAACCAGGGTCGTCATTGCGAGCGAAGCGAAGCAATCCACCTGGCCACACCCGCAAGCCATGGATTGCTTCGCTTCGCTCGCAATGACGGGGCCAGATCAGTCGATCATGTGCGGCATCGGCTTGACCGGCATGCCGGGGCCGATCTTCTGCAGATTGCCGTCGATCACCTGATCGCCCTCCGCGACGCCCTTCTCGATCGCCACCAGCCCTTGATAGGCGGCTCCGAGCGAGACGATACGCTGTTCAACGACATTGTTCTTGCCGACGACAAAGAGATATTTGCCCAACTGGCCCGAGCCGAGGGCGGCCTGCGGGACCATCAGGGCGTCGGGATCGTCGCGCAAATGCAGTTTGATGCGGACATATTGTCCCGGCAGCAGCGACA
This sequence comes from uncultured Alphaproteobacteria bacterium, assembly GCA_963813955.1. Lineage (GTDB taxonomy): Bacteria > Pseudomonadota > Alphaproteobacteria > Rhizobiales > Beijerinckiaceae > Rhodoblastus. The sequence goes on from CAWFBN010000143.1 coordinate 26,420, forward strand.
AATCGTGATTGTCGAACAAGGCCCGCGCGGTGATCGTCCCGGTCGCCTGATCGACGACATTGTTGAGGAAGCTGAGTTGGCCGACGCGCCGCGATTGCGATTCGCCCGTGAGAAAAATCTCCGCCTTGACCGGCCCGGCCTTGCGGGCCTGCTCGATGGCGGAAAGGTCGGTCTCGCTCGGGTTGAAGGTCACATAGATCGGGTCGAGCTGGACCAGAGTGTTGAGCGTCGTGCCGCCGACGCTGACCATGGTTCCGATCGCCGCCTGATTGCGGCCGAGGCGGCCTGAAAAGGGCGCGCGGATCTCGGTATAGTCGAGATTGAGCTGCGCCGCCCGCACGGCGGCCTTGTCGGCGGCGACCGCCGCCTCGGCCTGGTTCAAGGTGCTGGTGCGCAGGTCGAAGGAATCCTTGGCAAGAAAGCCGGTCTTCGCCAGCTGGCTGCCCCGGTCCAGATTGACGCGGGCATATTCCAGCGCGGCGCTGGAGCGTTGCGCCTGCGCCCGCGCCTGGTCGAGCGCCGCCTGGAAATCGCGCGGATCGATCTGGTAGAGCAGATCGCCAGCCTTGACGTCAGCGCCGTCAGCGGCGACTTGCCGCATCAGATAGCCGGGAACCTTGGCTTGCAAGGTGACATTCTGCAGAGATTCCGTGCGCGCCGAATAATCGAGCGTCACCGGAATGTTTTTTTTCACCACCCGGGAAACCGGGGCCGGCATGACAAAGGCGGGCGCGGCGGCGCGCGCTTCGCCGTCGCCGCCCTTTCAGGAGGGACTCATGCGTCAGGACGAAAAGTCCGGCGCCGGCGGCGATGAGCGCCAACGCGCTCGGAATGAGTTTCTGAGCCTTCACCTTGAACCTCCGGAGTTACTCGGCCGCGCCGGGCTGGGGTTGTTGCTCGCCTGTAACGACGAGGTTTTCCGCCCCGCGTTCGCGCAGACGTTCGATCACGTAATAGAAGACCGGCACGAAGAGCAGCGTCAGGGACGTCGCCGCCAGCATGCCGCCGAACACCGTGGTTCCGATCGATTGCCGGCTCGCCGCGCCGGCGCCGGTCGCCACCATCAGCGGCGTCACGCCGAGGATGAAGGCGAAGGCGGTCATCAGGATCGGCCGCAGGCGCAGCCGTCCGGCCTCCATCGCCGCCTCGACGATCTCAAGCCCTTCCTCGCGGCGGCGCCGCGCGAATTCGACGATCAGAATGGCGTTTTTCGCGGCGAGGCCGATCAGCATGACGAAGCCGATTTGCGAATAGACGTCGATCTGCAACTGACGCACCCAGATCGCCAGCACCGCGCCGAGCAGGGCCAGAGGCACCGCCATCAGCACCATGAACGGCATGGTCCAGCTTTCGTATTGCGCGGCGAGGATCAGGAAGACGAAGACGATCGCCAGGGCGAAGATCAGCGAGGCGATCGACCCGGCTTTCAGCTCCTGCAAGGTCACGCCCGTCCATTCATAGGCGAAGTCGCGCGGCAGCACCGTCGCGGCGGCGCGCTGCATCGCCGCCACGGCCTGTCCGGAACTGTAGCCCGGCGCGGCGACGCCGTTGATCAGAGCCGAGCCGTAATTGTTGTAATGGGTCACCGTCTCCGGTCCGACGATCGCTTCAGCGAACCCAGCGTCGTGAGCGGCACCATGCCGCCGGTGGCGTTGCGCACGTAGAAGCGCGATAGATCGGCCGGGTTGGCGCGGGCGTCCTGGTGTCGCCTGCAAGGTCACGCGGAAGGTGCGGCCGAACAGGTTGAAATCGTTGACATAGAGCGAGCCGAGATAGATCTGCAACGTGTTGAACACGTCGGGCAGGCTCAATCCGAGCAGTTTCGCCTTGGTGCGATCGAGGTCGTAGTTATACTGCGGCGTCGAGGTGCTGAAGGAGGAAAACAGCTGCTGCGCATTGAGTTCGGGCTGCTTGCGCGCCTCCGCGATCAGAGCCTGCGTCACGTCGTTCAAGGCCTGCGCGCCGCGTCCCGAAAGATCCTCGACCTGGAATTCGAAGCCGCCGGTCGCGCCAAGCCCGGGAATGGACGGCGGATCGAAGCTCAGGGCGATGGCGTCGGGGATCCCAAGCAGCTTTGGCCTGACCTCCGCGACGATGCGCGAGGCGCTCTGCTCGGGCGGGCGCTGGTCCCACGGCTTCAGGATGGCGAATTCAACCGCGGAATTGCTCTGCGCCGCATTGGTCAGGAAGTTGAGGCCGCTGATCGAAGCCGACAATGTCGACGCCGGGCGTGGCCTGCAGCACGTCGCGGACCTTTTTGGCCACGGCGTCGGTGCGCTCCAGCGAGGAGCCGTCGGGCCCCTGGATGACGACGAAGAAATAGCCCTGGTCCTCGACCGGCAGGAAGGTCGAGGGAATCGTCCGCCAGACAGGAAGGTCGCCGCCACCGCCGCGACGAAAGTCGCGAGCACCGCCCAGCGCAGGCGGATCAGCCAGCGCACCAGCCGCGAATAGGCGTTCTGCATCCGCTCGAAACCGGCATTGAACCAGCGGAACAGAATGAACGTGCTCGATGGCCGATGTTTCAGAAACACGGCGCGAGCGCCGGGCTCAGGGTCAGCGAGTTGAAGGCCGAAATGCCGACGGAAATCGCGACGGTCAGCGCGAATTGATTGTAGAGCCGGCCCGCGACGCCGGGGATGAAGGCGACGGGAATGAACACCGCCATCAGCACCGCCGTGGTGGCGATGATCGGCCCGGTGACTTCCGACATGGCCTTGCGCACCGCCTCAAGCGGCGGCAGCCCGGCTTCCAGCTGGCGCTCGACATTTTCCACCACGACGATGGCGTCGTCGACGACGAGGCCGATGGCCAGCACCATGCCGAGCAGGCTCAGCATGTTGAGCGAGAAGCCCAGCACCTGCATGACCGACCAGCGTCGCGATCAGCGAAACCGGAATGGCGATGGTCGGGATGAGCGTCGTGCGCCAGCTTTGCAGGAAGACGTAGACGACCGCGACGACGAGGATCAGGGCTTCGCCCAGAGTGATCAGCACGTCATGCATCGCCGCCGCGACGAAGCGCGTCGTGTCGTAATGCATGGCGTAGGCGATGCCCTTGGGGAAACGCTGCGAGAACTGCTGCATCTTCGTCCTGCACGCTGCTTCTGCAGGTCGAGCGCGTTGGAGCCCGGCATCTGGAACACGCCGAGCACGACCGTCGGCTCCTCGCCGAAAAAGGCGGTCGAGGAATATTGCAGCGCGCCCAGTTCGATCCGCGCCACGTCGCGCAACCGCACGACCGCGCCGCCGGTCGGGTCCGCGCGCAAAACGATGTCGCCGAACTGCGGCCGGGATCGCTGAGGCGGCCGAGGGCGTTGACCTGCATTTCGAAAGCCGTGCCCGCCGGCGCCGGCGACTGGCCGATCTTGCCGGCCGCGACCTGGACATTCTGCTCGGCCATCGCGTTCTGCACGTCGACCGCGGTGATGCCGAGATTGGCGAGCTTGTCCGGATCGAGCCAGACGCGCATGGAGTAGCGCCGTTCGCCGAAAATCTGCACGTCGCCGACGCCGGGCAGGCGCTTCAGCGGATCGACGATCTGCAGATAGGCGTAATTGCTCAGGGCGATGGGATCGACGGAATGGTCGGGCGAGGTCAGGTTGACGATCAGGACGAAATTCGGGTTCTGCTTCTTGATCGTCACGCCGCCCTGATTGACGATCGCCGGCAGCGACGAGAGCCGCCTGCGACGACGCGGTTCTGCACGTCGACCGCGGCGATATCCAGCGGATAGCCGACGTCGAAGGTGATGGTGATGGTCGACGAGCCGTCATTGGAGCTCGACGAGGACATATAGGTCATGCCCTGCGACGCCGTTGATCTGCTGTTCGAGCGGCGTCGTCACCGTATCGGCGACGACCTGCGCGCTGGCGCCGGGATAATTGGCCGCAAACGACGACCTGGGGCGGCGTGATGTCGGGAAACTGCGAACCGGCAGCAGGAAATAGCAAATGGCGCCCGCCATCACCATGATGATGGCGATGGCGGAGGCGAAGATCGGGCGGAGTGTGAAAAATCCGATCATGGCGCACAGGCTCCACAGGGTGCGGCGAAGAGTCGGGCGAAAACGCGCTGCGGCGGATTGTCGCGGATGCGGCGGCTTGCGGCATGCCGTTCCAGCCGGCGCATCTGGTCGGCAAGACGCCGAACGATCGACGCCATCGGCCCGGATGATCAAGGAAACCATGGGATCATCGAGAAGTTCGGCGATCCTGCGGTCGATGGTCTGAGAGTCCATGTAAGTCCTTTCCGCTTGAAGGCCGGCGGCGCTGTCTTGGCGCTGGCGACTGCTTGTATCTTGACCGGCTGACGCCTAGGTGTTACCGGTAAGTACGGTCATAAGTTACAGACTGGTCACACCCTGTCAAGAGGGCAGCTCAATTTTTGAAGGAAGGCGAAAATGTCCAAGGAGGGCGGCAAGGAAAACGGGCGCCCCGAACGCCGCCGCGGGAACGCATCATCGAGACCGCGCGCGACCTGTTTCGCAAACACGGGTTGCGCGGAATCGGCGTCGACGCCATCGCCGAGGCGGCAGGCACCAATAAAATGACCCTCTACCGTCATTTCGGCTCAAAGGATGAATTGATCGCCGCATGCCTGACCGAGGCGGGCCGCGAGGCCCTGCAGGAATGGGACGAATGGGAGGCGGAGTTCGCCAATGATCCCAAGAAGCTGCTGCATGAATGGATCAACTGCGCGCTGTCTTGCGCGATCGAGGATCCGCGCGGTTGCGACATCGCCAATGCCGCTGTCGAGATCACGGAGCCCGGACACCCCGCGCGCAAGGTCATTGAACATTTCAAGACCGAGTACCGCAATCGGCTGGCGAAAATCTGCCACGCCGCCGGCGTCAAGGACGCCGAACTCCTCGCGGACGCCTTGTCGCTCCTCGTTGAAGACGGCGAAGCTCAAGCTGGCAATCCGTAGGCCCCGAAGGACCAGGGGCGCGGTTTGTACCGATCAGCGAAGCCATTGTCGCCGCTTTCGCCAGGCAAGCCAAAGCCGCCGAGCTTGTCGAGCCCTAAAGCCTGTATTGACCTGGCCCCATCATTGCGAGCGAAGCGAAGCAATCCCGTGGTTTGCGGTTGTGGCCAGGGTGGATTGCTTCGCTTCGCTTGCAATGACGACCCTGGTTCAGGTCAGGCGAATGCCCTAACAGCGAAAACCCAGCCCTACACCCATTCGTAAACTTCTTCCGGCGGGGTGGCGCAGCTGCATCCCACCCTTGCAGGCGCCGCCCTCCAGCACTCTCACGCGGCCCTTGTCCAGCCACAGCCGCATGATCTGGCGGGCTGCGTCGGGCGATGAGCCAAAATGCACGGCGATATCGGTGAGCGCCGGCTCGCCGCCGTTCCATCATGAAGGACTTCACCCCGGGTCAAAGTCATCGCCATGTCGGACCTCTCTATTCCGCCGCCGAGGCTGCTGCCAGCCGGCGGCTTTGCACCTGTCCCGCCACGAACATCAGGCCAATGGCGGTCACGATCGTCGCAGCGCAGGCGATCAGCAGAACGAGGCCGTGGCGGGATGACGGAGGAGCGTGGCGGCTTGATAAAACGCCACTGCGGAAACATAGCCGATCAGGGTCGTCCAGCCGGCGGCGAAGGCCGTCCAGCCCAGCCCGGCCTCATGCCTTATCGCTCCCAAGGCGGCGACACAGGGCGTGTATAGCAGGATCAGCAGCAAATAGGCGAAAGCCCCGGCCGTGCCGGCGAAGCGGCTGGTCATGGCCCCGAACACACCCCCCTCAACCTTGAGTTCGGTCGCCGCCTCGGCGGCGTCGCCGGTGTAGGACACGTTCAGGCCGAGGATCGCTCAAGGCTTCCGCGATCTTGGAAAACTTGGCAGGAATAGTGGCGACCGCCTCGGCCAGCTTTTCCGTGATGGCGGGCTTTGCCGCCTCAACCGGTTTGGCGCCGGCGGCGCTGGCGCGCGAGGCAGCGTCCTCCGCCCCGGCTTGGGCGTAAAGCGAATTCGAGCATCCCGGCCCACGGCTTCCCTGGCAAAAATGCCGGTGAACAGCCCGACGGCGGCGGGCAGGTCATTGGTCAGTCCGATGGGATGGAAGATCGGCGTGACTGACTGGCCGACCACCGCGAAAACCAATCGCGGGTATTCTCCTTGCCGAAGGTTCCATCGACGCCCACCGCATTGAAAAAGCTGAGAATGGCCACCACGGGAACGATCACCTGGCCGGCGCGGAACACGAATTCACGCAGGCGCTGCCATGCCTGCCACAGCACGGTGCGCAGGGTGGGCATTCGATAGGGCGGCAGCTCCATCACGAATGGCGACGCGGCCTTGGGAAAGAGCGCCTTCCTGAACAGCTTGCCGTCGCCACCGCCAAGCGAGCACGCGGGCATAGATGGAGAAGATCACCATCGCGCCGTCCCTGGGGAAGAACACGCCCGCGAACAGGATGTAGATGGGCAGGCGGGCAGTGCAGGACATGAGCGGGTCATCAGGATCGCGATAAGGCGGTCCTCGGCGAGTCTCCAGCGTGCGCGTGGCCATCACCGCGGGGACGTTGCAGCCGAAGCCCATCAGCATTGGGATGAACGATTTGCCGTGCAGCCCCACCAGGTGCATCGACCTGTCCATCAGAAAAGCGGCGCGAGCCATGTAGCCGGAGTCCTCAAGGAATGAGATGATCAGGAATATGATCAGGATGTTGGGCAGGAATACTATCACGCCTCCGACGCCGTGGATGATTCCCTTCACAGCCAGCGACCCCAGCGGGCCGGGCGGCAGAACGTCTCGGTCGCCCAGATACCAAGCGCCGCGACTCCCTCGATCCAGCCGCTGAGCGACCCCGCCGAGGTCGAATGTGAGTTTGAACGTCAACAGCATCAAAGCGACAAAGATCGGTATGCCGAATACGCGGTGGAGAAGGACGTTGTCGATTCGGTCCGAGGTTGCGAGCTTATCGACAGCGGGCGCGCGCTTCACGACCTCGCGCATGAGGCCGCCGATGAAACCGTAGCGACCGCTTGCGATCACGGCCTCGACATCGCCGCCGAATCCGCGTTCGAGATGCTGCGGGTCTCTCGACCCTGCGGAGCGCGTCCGCGCCCTTGACCGCGCACCGGGCGAGACGCTCGCGCGGCCGAATCGCCCTCCAGCGACTTGACCAGCAGCCACCTTGCCCGCGCCGCGCATTCGGGCCGATTTCGACGGCGCGCCGCAGGTTGTCGATCTCCATCTCGACTTCGGGGCTGTGACGGGCGCTGCGCGGGGGCTTCGCAGCCGTCTTCGATGAGCGAGATGGCTTGTCGAGGAGCGCCGCCGTTCCCTCGCCTTTGGCGGCGACAGTGGAGACGACCTGACGCTGAGCAGCCGCGCGAGGGCGTCAACGTCGATGCGGCCGCCCTTTTCGGCGACATCGGTCATGTTGAGCGCGATTACGACGGGCAGGCCGATTTCGAGGAGTTGGGTGGTGAGATAGAGGTTGCGTTCCAGGTTGCTCGCGTCGACGATGTTGACGATCACGTCCACGCCGCCGTCGAGGAGGTAGTCGCGGGCGACCCGCTCGTCTGCGGATACCCTGGACAGGCCGCCGATCATGTAGATGCCCGGCAGGTCCACAAGTTCGAAGCGGTCCTCGCGCGATAACGCCCGCCTTTCTTCTCGACGGTCACGCCGGGCCAGTTGCCCACGTGCTGGGGGGAACCGGTGGACAGGGCTTGAAGAAAGTGGTCTTGCCGCAATTGGGATTGCCGACCACCGCCACGACATGCGTCATGCTTAAATCCGTTCCGCTTTCAAAATAGCTGCTCCATGCTGACGAAGCGTCAGCGTAAAATTGCGCACCCTGATTTCCACGGGATCGCCGAGCGGCGCCACGCGGGTGACCGAAAACACCACGCCGGGGGTCAGGCCCATCGCCAGCAGGCGCTGGCGATAATCGCGCCCGCCGGCAGCGAAGCCCGTGACGCGAGCGGATCGCCGGGTTTCATGGCCTTGAGCGAAATTTCCATCAACATTCCCGTTTTCGGTTCCGGCGGGTTGAGCGTGGCCTCTGCTTGCGACTTTATGTCGCTACGTCTTTCGTTACCAGCGTCCAGTTGGCATGGAACTGAAGCTCGATGCAGACTCCGTCGCATATTGCGCGTGACCCAGTCCTTGCAGTGCGCTTGCCACTGGGGTGGCGACGTCGTCATTGCGAGCGAAGCGAAGCAATCCATCATGCCACGACCGCAGCGTGGATTGCTTCGTCGCTTCGCTTCTCGCAATGACAAACGACAAACCCCAAAACAAAAACCCCCGCTTTTGGCGAGGGTTTTGTCTGCAGTCCAAGGCCGCCCCAAACCGGGCGGCCTTTTCTTTTGCCTTATCGCGGCGCCGAAATTTGCGCCGGAGCGGCGGAGGCTTCCGCCTTTTGCGCCAGGATCAGATCGTCGCGCGTCATGGCGACCTGACGCAGCTTGGACATGGCCGCGCCGGTGCCCGCCGGGATCAACCGGCCGACGATGACGTTTTCCTTCAGGCCTTCCAGCGTGTCGATCTTGCCATTGACCGCCGCTTCGGTGAGGACGCGGGTGGTTTCCTGGAACGAGGCCGCCGAGATGAACGACCGCGTCTGCAAGCTCGCCTTGGTGATGCCGAGCAGCACCGGCGTGCCGGTCGCGGGATGGCCGCCTTCCGACACGACTTTTCGTTGACCTCGTCCATCTCCAGACGATCGACCTGTTCGTTGGCAGGAAATCGGTGTCGCCGGGATCGACGATATCGACCTTCTGCAGCATCTGACGGACGATCACCTCAATGTGCTTGTCGTTGATGCTCACGCCCTGCAGGCGATAGACTTCCTGGATTTCGTTGACCAGATAGGCGGCGAGTTCCTCGACGCCCTTGATCGCCAGAATGTCGTGCGGCGCGGGATTGCCGTCGACGATGTAATCGCCCTTTTCGACAATGTCGCCATCCTGCAGATGGATGTGCTTGCCCTTGGGGATCAGATATTCGACCGGCTCGGCGCCTTCTTCGCTCGGAATGATCGAAAGGCGCTGCTTGTTCTTGTAATCGCGGCCGAATTGCACCGTGCCGCGAGATTTCCGCGATGATCGCGTGATCCTTGGGACGGCGCGCCTCGAACAGTTCCGCGACGCGCGGCAGACCGCCGGTGATGTCGCGGGTCTTGGCGCTGTCGAGCGAGATACGGGCGATGATGTCGCCCGCCTGCACATTGGCGCCCGGATCGACGGCGAGGATCGAATCCGACCGGCAGCGTGTAGCGGGCGTCGCCGCCGCGCGGCAGCTTCAGCGAGCTTGCCGTCCTTGCCCTTGATCACCAGCGAGGGCTTGAGGCTGGACGAGCGCACATTCATGCGCCAGTCCATGACCATGCGCTTGGCGATGCCGGTCGCCTCGTCGACCGTTTCCGACATGCGACATGCCTTCGACCAGATCCTCGTAGCCGATGACGCCATCGATTTCGGTCAGGATCGGACGGGTATAGGCGTCCCATTCCGCCACGCGCTGGCCGCGCTTGACCTTGTCGCCCTCGTCCACCTTCAGACGCGCGCCATATTGCACGCGATGCACGGCGCGTTCGGTTCCGTCGGGAGCGCAGATCACCACGGCGACATTGCGCGCCATGACCATCAGGTCGCCTTCGGAATTGCGCGCCAGATGGCGGTTGCGGATCTTCACCTCGCCATCGAAATTGGATTCGATGAAGGAGCTGATCCGCGATCTGCGCCGCGCCGCCGATGTGGAAGGTGCGCATGGTGAGCTGGGTGCCCGGCTCGCCGATCGACTGCGCCGCGATGACGCCGACCGCTTCGCCCATGTTGACGGGCGTGCCGCGCGCCAGATCGCGGCCGTAGCAGGCCGCGCAGCAGCCGTTCTTGGCTTCGCAGGTCAGCACCGAGCGGATCTTCACTTCCTGGATGCCGGCCGCGTTGATGCGGTCGATATGCCATTCCTGGATCATCTCGCCGGCCTTGACGATCACCGTCTTGCCGTCCTGCTCGACCAGATCCTCGGCGGTGAAGCGGCCGAGGATGCGGATCGCCAGCGACGCCACGACCTGGCCGGCGTCGATGATCGCCCGCATGCGAATGCCGTTGCTCGAACCGCAATCGTAGGAGGTGATGATCGAATCCTGCGCCACGTCGACCAGACGGCGGGTGAGGTAACCGGAGTTCGCGGTCTTCAACGCGGTGTCCGCGAGACCCTTGCGGGCGCCGTGGGTCGAGTTGAAGTATTCGAGAACCGTCAGGCCCTCCTTGAAGTTCGAGATGATCGGGCTCTCGATGATCTCGCCCGAGGGCTTGGCCATCAGGCCGCGCATGGCGGCGAGCTGCTTCATCTGCGCGGGCGAACCACGCGCGCCGGAATGGGCCATCATGTAGATCGAGTTGATCGGCAGGTCGCGGCCGTTGTCATCCTTGCGGACGGCCGAAATGCGCGCCATCATTTCTTCGGCGAGCTTGTCGGTGCACTTCGCCCAGGCGTCCACGACCTTGTTGTATTTTTCGCCCTGGGTGATCAGGCCGTCGAGATATTGCTGCTCGTATTCCTTGGCGAGGCTGCGCGTCTCGTCGACGATGCGCTCCTTGGTCTCCGGCACGACCATGTCGTCCTTGCCGAAGGAAATGCCCGCCTTGCAGGCTTCCGGAAGCCGAGGCCCATGATCTTGTCGCAGAAGATCACCGTCTCCTTCTGACCGCAATTGCGGTAGACGGTGTCGATCATCGAGCGAAATTTCCTTCTTCGTCATGAGCTTGTTCACGACGTCGAAGGGAACCTTGTTATGATCCGGCACGAGCTGGCCGAGGATCATGCGGCCGGGCGTGGTGTCGAAAATCTTCGCCACGCGATTGCCGTTTTCGTCATAGGTCCAGGCGCGGCCCTTGATCTTGCTGTGCAGCGTGATCGCCTTGGCGAACAAGCGCGTGCTCGATCTCGCCCATGATTCGAGAAGGCCATGCCCTGGCCGGGCTCGCCGTCGCGCATCAGCGTCAGATAATAGAGGCCGAGCACGATATCCTGCGACGGCACGATGATCGGCTGACCATTGGCCGGATGCAGGATGTTGTTGGTCGACATCATCAGCACGCGCGCTTCCAGCTGCGCTTCGAGCGACAGCGGAACGTGCACGGCCATCTGGTCGCCGTCGAAGTCGGCGTTGAAGGCGGCGCAGACCAGCGGATGCAGCTGGATCGCCTTGCCCTCGATCAGCGTCGGCTCGAAAGCCTGGATGCCGAGCCGATGCAGCGTCGGCGCGCGGTTGAGCATCACCGGATGTTCGCGGATGACCTCGTCGAGGATGTCCCAAACCTCGGGCTTTTCCTTCTCGACCAGCTTTTTGGCTTGCTTGACCGTGGCGGACAGGCCCTTGGCGTCGAGACGCGAATAGATGAAGGGCTTGAACAGCTCCAGCGCCATTTTCTTCGGCAGGCCGCATTGATGCAGCTTGAGTTCCGGGCCGACCACGATGACCGAACGGCCGGAATAATCGACGCGCTTGCCGAGCAGGTTCTGGCGGAAACGGCCCTGCTTGCCCTTGAGCATGTCGGCCAGCGACTTCAGCGGACGCTTGTTGGCGCCGGTGATGACGCGGCCGCGACGGCCGTTGTCGAACAGGGCGTCAACCGCTTCCTGCAGCATGCGCTTTTCGTTGCGGATGATGATGTCCGGCGCGCGCAATTCGATCAGCCGCTTCAGGCGGTTGTTGCGGTTGATCACGCGGCGGTAGAGATCGTTGAGATCGGAGGTGGCGAAACGGCCGCCGTCGAGCGGCACCAGCGGACGCAGGTCCGGCGGAATCACCGGCACTTCGGTCAGGATCATCCATTCCGGCTTGTTGCCGGAATTGGTGAAAGCCTCGATGATCTTCAGACGCTTGGCGAGCTTTTTCGGCTTCAGCTCGGTGGTCGCCTCGGAAATCTCGACCTTGAGCTGCGCGGCGATCGTCACCAGATCCATGTTGCGCAGCAATTCGCGGATCGCCTCGGCGCCGATCAGGGCGGTGAAGCTGTCCTGGCCGTATTCGTCCTGAGCGAGCGCATATTCCTCTTCGTTCAGCAACTGGCGCGTCTTGAGCGGCGTCAGGCCGGAGTCGATGACGATATAGGATTCGAAATAGAGGATGCGCTCAAGATCCTTGAGCGTCATGTCGAGCAGCAGGCCGATGCGCGACGGCAGGCTCTTCAGGAACCAGATATGCGCCACCGGAGCGGCCAGCGAAATATGGCCCATGCGGTCGCGCCGGACGCGCGAAAGCGTGACTTCGACGCCGCACTTCTCGCAGATGACGCCCTTGTATTTCATGCGCTTGTACTTGCCGCACAAGCACTCGTAATCCTTGATCGGACCAAAGATGCGGGCGCAGAACAGGCCGTCCCGCTCCGGCTTGAAGGTGCGGTAATTGATCGTTTCCGGCTTCTTGATCTCGCCGAACGACCAGGACAGAATTTTTTCCGGGCTGGCGATGGAAATTTGAATCTGGTCGAACGCCTGCGGCGCAACAACCGGACTGAAGAGATTCATGACCTCTTGATTCATCACTGTCTCCTGCGGCGGGTGATTTCAGCGAAAGACTGCGAAATCCCACTCCGTAATGGGGGAAAGGAGGGCGCGATCCCTGTCGCGCCCCCAAAATCATGCAACGAGCATCATTCGGCGGCTTCGGCCGGCGGCAACTTCCTCGTCGTCGGGAAGCGCCGCCATGTTCAGCTCGACATTGAGGCCGAGCGACCGCATTTCCTTGACGAGCACGTTGAAGCTCTCCGGAATGCCGGACTCGAAGTTGTCGTCGCCGCGCACGATGGACTCGTAGACCTTGGTGCGGCCCGCCACGTCGTCCGACTTGACGGTGAGCATTTCCTGCAAGGTGTAGGCGGCGCCATAGGCCTCCAGCGCCCAGACTTCCATTTCGCCGAAGCGCTGGCCGCCGAATTGCGCCTTGCCGCCGAGCGGCTGCTGGGTGACCAGCGAGTAAGGCCCGATCGAACGCGCATGGATCTTGTCATCCACCAGATGGTGAAGCTTGAGCATGTAGATCACGCCCACCGTCACCTTGCGGTCGAAAGCCTCGCCGGTGCGGCCGTCGTAAAGCACCGTCTGGCCGGAGCCGTCGAGCCCCGCCTGTTCGAGCATGTTGACGATGTCCGGCTCATGCGCGCCGTCGAACACCGGCGTGGCGATCGGCATGCCGCGCGTCAGATGGCTGGCGATTTCCACCACTTCGCGATCGCCCATGTGCTCCAGCTGCTTGGTGTCGGCGCCCTCGCCATAGAGATCGGTCAGCTTTGCGCGCAACGGCGCAGTATTGAGGCTGCGCTGGTAGATGTTGATCGCTTCCGCGACCTGCTTGCCGAGATTGCGGCAGGCCCAGCCCAGATGGGTTTCGAGAATCTGCCCGACGTTCATGCGCGAAGGCACGCCGAGCGGGTTCAGCACGATATCGACCGGCGTGCCGTCGGCGAGGAAGGGCATGTCTTCCTGCGCCAGGATGCGCGAGACCACGCCCTTGTTGCCGTGACGGCCGGCCATCTTGTCGCCCGGCTGGATCTTGCGCTTCACCGCGACGAAGACCTTGACCATCTTCATCACGCCGGGCGAAAGCTCGTCGCCGCGCTGCAGCTTTTCGACCTTGTCGAGGAAGCGGCTTTCCAGCCCCTTCTTGAACTCGTCATACTGCTTGCGCATGGCCTCGATCTCGCCCATCAGGGCGTCGTCGTCGACCGCGAAGGCCCACCATTGCGAGCGCGGATATTCATCCACGATTTCGCGGGTGAGGACCTGATCCTTTTTAAAGCCCTTCGGGCCGGACAGAGCCAGCTTGTCGATCAGCATTTCGGCAAGCCGCGCGTAAACGTTGCGGTCGAGGATGGCCAACTCGTCGTCGCGATCCTTGGCGAGACGTTCGATTTCCTCGCGCTCGATCGCCTGGGCGCGTTCGTCCTTGTCCACGCCATGACGGTTGAACACGCGCACTTCGACGATCGTGCCCTGCACGCCCGGCGGCACCCGCAACGAGGTGTCGCGAACGTCGGAAGCCTTTTCGCCGAAGATGGCGCGCAGAAGCTTTTCTTCCGGCGTCATCGGGCTTTCGCCCTTGGGCGTGATCTTGCCGACGAGAATGTCGCCCGCCGCCACTTCCGCGCCGATATAGACGATGCCCGCTTCGTCGAGATTCTTCAGCGCCTCTTCCGAGACGTTGGGAATGTCGCGGGTGATTTCTTCCGGACCCAGTTTGGTATCGCGCGCCATCACCTCGAATTCGTCGATGTGAATCGAAGTGAAGATGTCCTCTTTGACGATTTTCTCGTTCAAGAGGATCGAATCCTCGAAGTTGTAGCCATTCCACGGCATGAAGGCGACGACGACGTTGCGGCCCAGCGCCAGATCGCCCATGTCGGTCGAGGGACCGTCAGCGATGATGTCGCCCTTGCGGATGATGTCGCCGACACGCACCAGCGGACGCTGGTTGATGCAGGTGGACTGGTTGGAGCGCTGGAACTTCATCAGGCGGTAGATGTCGACGCCGGGACGTCCCGGTCCGAGATCTTCCGTGGCGCGGATGACGATACGGGTCGCGTCGATCTGGTCGACGATGCCCGTGCGCCGCGCGGCGATGGCGGCGCCGGAATCGCGGCGCCACAATGCCTTCCATGCCGGTGCCGACCAGCGGCGCATCGGCGCGCACCAGAGGCACGGCCTGACGCTGCATGTTCGAGCCCATCAGAGCGCGGTTGGCGTCATCGTTTTCAAGGAAGGGGATCAGCGCCGCGGCGACCGAAACCAGCTGCTTGGGCGACACGTCCATGAAATCGACGCGGTCGCGGGTCAGCAGCACCACGTCGCCGGCGTGGCGGCAGACGACGAGGTCTTCGGTCAGGTTGCCCTTGTGCGTCGAGCTGCGGCGTTGGCCTGGGCGACCGAATACTTGCCCTCTTCCATCGCCGACAGATAGACGACTTCATCGGTGACATTGCCGTCCTTCACGCGACGATAAGGCGCCTCGATGAACCCGTATTTGTTGACGCGCGCAAAAGTGGCGAGCGAGTTGATCAGACCGATATTCGGGCCTTCCGGCGTCTCGATCGGGCAGATGCGGCCGTAATGGGTCGGATGCACGTCGCGGACTTCGAAGCCGGCGCGCTCGCGGGTCAGACCGCCCGGGCCAAGCGCCGACAGGCGGCGCTTGTGGGTGATTTCCGACAGCGGATTGGTCTGATCCATGAATTGCGACAGCTGCGACGAGCCGAAGAATTCGCGCACGGCGGCGGCCGCCGGCTTGGCGTTGATCAGGTCCTGCGGCATGACCGTGTCGATATCGACCGAGGACATGCGCTCCTTGATGGCGCGCTCCATGCGCAGCAGGCCGAGGCGATATTGATTTTCCATCAATTCGCCGACCGAGCGCACGCGGCGGTTGCCGAGATGATCGATGTCGTCGATTTCGCCGCGACCGTCGCGCAAATCGACCAGCGCCTTGACCACCGCCAGAATATCCTCGCGGCGCAACACGCGCGTGGTGTCGGGCGCGTCGAGGTCGAGACGCATGTTCATCTTCACCCGGCCCACGGCCGAGAGGTCGTAGCGCTCCGAATCGAAGAACAGCGAATGGAACATGGCTTCCGCCGAATCGATGGTCGGCGGCTCGCCGGGACGCATGACGCGGTAGATGTCGAACAAGGCTTCTTCGCGCGAGCTGTTCTTGTCGACAGCCAGCGTGTTGCGGATATAGGGGCCGATATTGATGTGATCGATATCGAGCAGCGGCAATTCGTCGAAACCGAGGCTGAGCAGGGTTTCGAGGGTCTTGGCGCTGATTTCCTCGCCGGCCTCGGCAAAGATTTCGCCGGTTTCCGGGATTGAACAGGTCTTCGGCGATATACTGGCCGTAAAGATCCTCGTCCTGGGCGCGAATGAACTTCACGCCGCGCTCGGTGAGGGCGCGCGCCGTACGGGCGGTCAGCTTCTTGCCGGCCTCGATCACCACGTCGCCAGTGTCGGCGTCGATGACGTCAACCACCGCCTTGGTGCCCTTGAGGCGGTCGCCGGCGAATGGCAGGCGCCAGCCGTCCTTCTCGCGGACATAGAGAATCTTGTTGTAGAAGTGGGAGAGGATTTCCTCTCCGTCGAGGCCGAGCGCGAACAGCAGCGACGTCGCCGGAATCTTGCGGCGGCGATCGATACGCGCATAGACGATGTCCTTGGCGTCGAATTCGATATCGAGCCAGGAGCCGCGATAGGGGATTATGCGGGCGGCGAAGAGCAATTTGCCGGAACTGTGGCTCTTGCCCTTGTCGTGATCGAAGAACACGCCCGGCGAACGATGCATCTGCGAGACGATGACGCGCTCGGTGCCGTTGACGATGAAGGTGCCGTTCGACGTCATGAAGGGCATGTCGCCCATGTAGACGTCCTGCTCCTTGATGTCCTTGACCGACTTGGCGCCGGTGTCCGGATCGAGATCGAACACGATCAGGCGCAGGGTGACCTTGAGCGGCGCGGCGAAGGTCATGCCGCGCTGGCGGCACTCGTCCACGTCATATTTCGGCGCTTCGAATTCGAATTTCACGAACTCCAGCAGCGCTGCTCCGGCGAAGTCCGAAATCGGGAAAACCGACTTGAACACGGCCTGCAATCCCTCGTCGGCCCGCCCGCCCTTGGGCTCGTCAACCATCAGGAATTGATCGTAGGAAGCCTTCTGCACTTCGATCAGATTGGGCATGACCGCGACTTCGCGGATATGACCGAAGAATTTGCGGACACGCTTCCGGCCGGTGAACGTTTGCGGCATACTCGCTCCTCGCACCTATCAACGGGCGGACTGTCTCAGGCTTGTTCTGTCCGTATAGATGGACTTTTTACAGCAGGCCCGCCGTCGATCGCCCCCGGCCTTGGCCGGTCGCGCGGCCCCTGCCGCGCAAAATTCTTGAAAGACCAGAGGGGGTCTCTCAGCCCTATCTCCGCCGCGCGCGAGAAATGACCGCCGCGACAGGTGCAGCGGCCCCGGAACAAGCCCGGGACCGCCTGAGTTCAGAAGAGGGATTGAACGCGCAATCCCGTCAATTTACTTGAGTTCGACCTTCGCGCCGACCTTCTCGAGGGCGGCCTTGATCTTGGCGGCGTCTTCCTTCGTCGCGGCTTCCTTGACAGCCTTGGGAGCGCCTTCGACCAGGTCCTTGGCTTCCTTGAGGCCGAGACCGGTGATGGCGCGGACTTCCTTGATGACTTCGATCTTCTTGTCGCCGGCGGCGGCGAGAATGACCGTGAATTCGGTCTGCTCTTCGACCGGGGCAGCGGCGGCGGCCGGGCCGGCGGCGGCGACGGCCACGGCGGCGGCGGCGGAGACGCCCCACTTTTCTTCAAGCAGCTTGGCGAGCTCAGCAGCTTCCAGAACGGTCAGGGCCGAGAGTTCTTCGACGATCTTTTCGAGATTAGCCATTTTTACTTCCTGTTTGATTTAAGTTTGGTTCGATGGGTTTGAAAAACCTGACCTCGATCAGGCCGCATCCTTGTCGGCATAAGCCATGAACACGCGCGCCAGCTTGGAGGCGGGTGCGGTCGACAGCTGCGCGAGCTTGGTGGCGGGGGCTTGGAGAAGCCCAACCAGCTTGGCGCGCAATTCGTCGAGGGACGGCATGGTCGCAAGCGACCGGACGCCGTCCGGGTTCAGGACTGTCGCGCCCATGGCTCCACCGAGGATGACGAGCTTGTCGAAATCCTTGGAGAAAGCTGCCGCGACTTTAGGCGCCGCCACCGGATCGTCCGAATAGGCGATCAGGGTCGGTCCCTTGAGCAAGGGAACCGATAGAGGCGACGCTGGTGCCTTCGAGGGCGATCTTTGCGAGGCGGTTTTTTGCGACCTGGACGCTGGCTCCAGCTTCACGCGCCCGCTTGCGCAGGTTCTGAAGCTGCGCCACGGTCAGGCCGGAATATCGCGCCACCACCACGACAGACGTCTTCTCAAAAACGTCATGCAGGGTAGCGACCGCTTCTTTCTTTTCCGCTCTGTCCACAGTGCTCTCACTTCAATGGGCGAAGGAATGACCCTTCACCGGTTGCCGACATGCCGCAAAAACTTGAGCATTGAAGCTCTCATCTTCGCGGCGCCGAGGCGCCTGTCCCCATGGAAGGAGCGCCAAGCGCCCTTCTCTGGATCAGAGGGTTCGAACCAAACAGGACTGGAAGCGCAAGGCCTCCAGAAAAAATCCGGTCTTTCCCCGTCTATGCTGGCCGCCCCCTCTCGAACGGCGAACCGTCTGGAAGAGGACAATTAAGCTCTCGCCGAATGCGAAAGCGCCTGCAGTCTCGGACAGGACATGGCCGGAACGACCCTGCTCCGCACTTGGCGAGAGCCGAGTTCTCCGGCCTATCCGCCGCCGAAATCAGGAGCCTTTCGGACCCTGACTCAGGCGGAAGCTGAATTTTTTGAACACACCAACCGATCGACCGGGAATTGCCGCAAACAATCTTCTTCGACGCCGCAAACCGTGAGGTTCAGAGCGTCTCGACAATTGGCTTCAACATGGAGTTCCCCGGGACGAGAGCTTTACGCACAATGTGTCCGTTATCAGGCAGCGATGGTCGCCGCCGGAAAGAATGTATTTAAACGCAATCCCCGCCCCTGCCAAGGGGGGCAAAACGATTATTTTGAAATTGTCAAGCGACGCGATCAAATTTCGCGCCGCCCGACAAGGTCAGAAATCAATGCTGGGCGAGAGCGATGGTGCCCGGATCGACCTTCACGCCCGGACCCATGGTCGAGGACAGCGCGACGCGCTGGAGATAGGTCCCCTTGGCGCCCGCCGGCTTCCTCGCCCATCATACGGTTGATGGAAGCCACGCCGACCCTGCCAGTCGGTGTCACATTGCCGACGTGTGCCGTTAGCCGCGAAAGAGTTGACTGATGCGGCCTTGCACCGAGAACCACTGGCGCTGCCCTCTGCCAGGCCTGCCGCCACCACCGCGGCGATGTCCAGGGCCAGATGCGGGCGGCAGCAG
>CAWFBN010000144.1:0-6397 GCA_963813955.1 uncultured Alphaproteobacteria bacterium
TCGTCGCGGACAGCGTGTCGGCGAAGATGCCGTAGCTCGGCCGGGGACGGGAAACGTGGAGGTCTCGACGAGTCGCGGCTCCGCCATCGGGGCGGTCCGGCTGCTCGACCGTCTTTCCTCGTAGCGACCGGAAAGATCGGCGACGAGACGCTCCGATCGCGCGGCGGACAAAGTCCGGCGTCTATAACTGTGTGACACGTGTTCCTGCTTAATATGCGCGATCGGCGGCACCCATGTCGTCGCCGCTGAGCAGGCACGCGGTCGTCGACCGCGATCCGTTCGATCTCCAGCCCGGCCTTGCCCTTCCACCGGCTCGCTCGAACAGGCTGAAATCCTAGGTGCTGCTGCTCGATGTCGATCCCCACGATGTGGCGCGGGACCGGCTCTGGTCTCGGTCGTCTCGCCCCATAGGGGCTCCAGGTCGCGACCTTGCGCCGGGTGTTCCAGCCAGGCGTAAAGAGCTGCCTGCGGCTCTTCGAGCAGGCGCACGTGATCCGGGAAGCCGGCCTGCTGCGCGGCGAGCAGCGTCAGCCGTTGCGCCGCGGCGTCGAGGAGGCCGGAACGGTGATCGTGAATCCTGGGCGTCGAATTCGAAGCCGGGGCCGGTCCCGCAAACCGGTCATTCCATGCCGCCCGCAAATGCGCGAGAAGAGCGCCAGGCGGTGACGGCGAGATCTTATCTGCTCCGCCAACGATCGGAAAGCCAGGACAGGAAGGGCGCGGTCGGTCGGCGGCGTGCTGGCACAGCCAGGATCGGGCGGACTGAACGTACGCGCCCTGGCGCATCGCGGGCCTGGGGCTGGGCGAGCCGGCTCACGACCCACCTGCGATAAGCGAAACGTCCGATACTGCTACCAACCCCGATGTCAACCGCTGACAGTCTGAAGCCGAGGAATTGTGCTGCGACCGTGCCCTCCGGGCACAGACAGGAAAGACGGAAGCGTCGACGTACTTCATCACCGTCGATGGCGTCCCCCATCGCGAGATCGTGAGGACTTCTTGAGCCTTGAGATTGCGCGGCGAGAGACGAAGAAGGCCAGCACGGAATCTGGCTCTGTGCCGAGATCGACGCCATGGTATTTTTCGCGCCGTCATCAGCCTGTCCTTGCAAAATCGGAAGCTTCTACCTCCACCTATCCGGTGGGACCTCAAAATCAACCTTCCAGCGGCGATCCGATTGGTGTGATCCATCCACAGCTCAAGACCCCGAGTCTGGTGACGATGGCGTTGATCTGCACCGGAACCGGCTGACCCGCCGGGATGTCATCGACCGCGTCGAGAACGACCTCGAGTAGGCTGATTTCCACAAGCTCGCGTCGGCTCAGGTATGATCTGACCCGGCGCGTCACCGCTTCGTATCTCGGACGAGAAGAAGCGGAACTCCGCGGGTTGGCCGGTGACGAGCGCGAAGTCGCGCCCTTCGATGAGGACTTCCGACCCTCCTCCATGCCCAGAGGCACGACGCAAAGCGCTTTCAACGGCGGTTTGAAGCCCGGCACCGCCGGCATCGAGGTTTCGAGACCTATGTAGTAGGAGCGCGACGCGCCGGCCTTGATCCGCAGCCCCTTGCCGGTGGCGCGATTCGCCCGTAAATCGACTCCCCCTTGGCCACTGCGGATCGGGCTCAAAGCCGGCAAATTCGCGAACGGCCGCCCCGTCGCTCCACGCCGTCAGAAAGCCAGAACGCGCCTGCGGATCGGAGCGGCTTTGAAGACGCCGCCGTTGAACAAGACGGCCGTGGGCGCGAGAATCGGATTGGCGGGCCTCGGGGCCGATCAGGGATCGCAACGCCTCGCTCAATTCCACATTCTCCAGACTGCGCGTGAGAAAACGGGCGAGATGCTTGCTGATGACGGGATCGCTCGCGTAAGGCAGCCCGAATTCCTGCAGACCGGCGCGTCGCGTCTTCTGCGGCAAGTCCTCGATTGCGGTGGTGGCGAAGAAACCGTCGAGCACGATCTGTTCGAGCGTCGCCCGATCGAGCGTCGTCGAAACGGTTCCGCCAAACAGGCTCGACCCCCGCGACGGAACGGCGATCGGGAACTCGGTCATTGTTTCGTCTTCGAGCATCGCCTCCTTGGCGTTGCTCCCGGAATGGATCAGCGACAGAAACTGCATCTCGCCGATCGACTTGCCCTCCGCTTCGAGCTCGGCCCGCAAAGCATAGGCGAGGGCGAGATCCATATTGTTGCCGCCGAGCAGGATATGCTCGCCGACGCTGATGCGCTCGAGGTCGAGAACGCCGTCCTTTTCCGAAATCGCGATCAGGGTGAAATCGGCGGTGCCGCCGCCGACGTCGCAAACCAGGACGATGTCGCCGGGGCGAACCTGCCCGCGCCAGTCGTCCCCGGCCTGGGCAGTCCAGGCGTAAAACGCCGCGAGAGGCTCTTCCAGCAGAGTGACTTTCCCGAGACCCGCCGCCTCGGCCGCCTCCGCATCAGGTTCTGGGCGATTCGTCGAAAGAGGCCGGCACGGTCAGCACGATCTCGATGTCCGCGCGGTCGCGCTCCCGGCCTGCCGCGCAACGCGAGGAAGCTCTGCCCTCATATGCTCAAGGAGAAATCCGCGTAGCAGTACCCAATGCGGAGCGCTTTTCCTGCTTGATCTCCGACTTCCACGGCAGCACGTGCTGCCGAGGATCATATGCGGGTTCGACAGCCATGATTTCGCCGAGGCGATCAACCGGCTTGGTATCAGCGCGCCGTGCTCGCGCGCAAAATGGCCGATGATCGGCCCGCCGCGCTCGCGGCCGCCAGGGCAGCGGGAAGGCGGCGTCGGAAACTCCTCCGGATGGGGGATTAGAGGGCGGAGGGCAGCGTAGGCTTCTCGCCGATCCGATTGGGGCCCAACACCTGGGTGAGTTCGAGGATTTCCGTCGGTCGCCGTCGATATCCGAAAGGGCGATCGCGCTATTGCTGGTGCCGAGGTCGATGCCGAGACTGAAACGAAGTTCATCTTACCTCGACCTCCGCGGGGCGATCGCCGGCAAACGGCCGCTCGTCGTCACCAGACGCGGCAGTTAACCCATTCCGCCCTCCATCCGTGATGGACGAGCGTTCCCGGAAGGGGGCTCCCCGCTGATCCTGCCGACCAGCCGGTAATCATCCGGGGCGTATTGGGCCGGGACGGTGACTTTGTTCCTTCGCCTTCTTCGCGTATCGGCTTTATCCCGAAATGCTCTAGGAGAGCCGCTCTGCACCCTTCATGCAGGACCCGCCCGGCCGCGCCGACCTGTCGCTGTAGCCAGCAATGTCATCCATCAGGGAAGTCGACCAGGCTCTCCTTTCCTGAAAGATCGAAAGGAGATTGACCACATCGGCGTCCGCCTTGCTCTCCGGCGGCTCGGTAACGGGAAGCTGGAACGGTTCGGGGGTGGTCTGCACGGGCGCCATGGTTTTCGGATGTTCGGCGATAGGTGCGATAAAAAGCAAAAGCGCCATGCCGGCTGAGGAATAGGGGGGGGGGAGAAAAAAAAAAAAAAAAAAAAAAAAAAAACCGGTGATTGCCGTTGGCAGTATGGCGCGCGACTGGTCGGCATAGGGCGCCGGAAGCGGGTCCGAAGCGAGCGCTAAACTGGCGGGCAAGAAGAACGAGGGCAAGAATGATGCTGAGGCTTCGCATGCTTTTCGAACTCTTCTTTAGACGTCTTCTAAGAGCGTTTAACCAACATTGGCGCGTCTTCACTATGCCCAAAAAGGGCTGATTGGACGCTGCCACAATAGCGATGGCCTAAGCCAATAACAATCTCTCCGCGCTTGTTTTAGCTCGCCGGCTCTGGGTATAGGGTGAAAGAGCGCAGCAATAATACAGAAAGCAGGAGTCCAGATGTGACCAGGCGCCTTTTCCTCGCGGGCGCATCGGGCGCCATCGGCCGGCGGCTCGCGCCGCTGTTGATTGCTGACGGATGGCAGGTGATCGGTTCCACACGGTCCCCCGAAAAAGCGCAGCTGCTGCGTGAGATCGGGGTCGAACCGGTGGTGGTGGACGTTTTCGACGCGGACGCGCTTCGCGGCGTCATGGCCGACGCCAGACCGGAGATTGTCATCCACCAGCTCACCGATCTTCCTCACGCGCTCGACCCGAGGAAGATGGTGGAAGCTCTGGTGCGTAACGCTCGCCTGCGGGACGAAGGCACGCGCAACCTCGTCGCGGCCGCCGTTCACGCCGGAGCCAAGCGCTTGATCGCCCAAAGCATCGCCTTCGTCTACGCGGACGGACCCCTGCCGCACCGCGAGGAGGATCGTTTGCTGAGCGAGACGGACCCGGTCTACGGTGAAACGTCGCGCGCGGTCGCCAGTCTCGAACGTCAGGTGCTCGGCGCGTCCCTCGACGAAATCGTCCTGCGCTATGGGTTGTTCTATGGCCCCGGAACCGGGTTCGATGCGCCCATCGCCCCCCGCGTCCGTGCATATCGACGCCGCCGCGAAGGCCGCCGAACTGGCGATCACCAAGGCGGCGATCGTCATCTACAACGTCGCCGAGCCCGATGGGCCGGTCTCGAGCGAGAAGGCTGTTCGGGTCCTTGGGTGGGATGCAGGCTGGAGGGCGGGTGCGTAAGGTTTGAGTGGCGACAGCGGATGCACGTGGATTGCCGGCACAAGGCCGGGCATGACGGCGGCGCGAAGCCCTCGACCACCTCTCCCCTTTTGCAAAAAAAACGCGTCAGATTGCGAAGGCGGCGGAAAACGAAAGTGGCTTTATTGGAGGGGCGGGCGGTATTCCGCACAACCTTGCGGCGATGTCCGCTAGTTTCTTAGATCGATCTTCAATAAACGATGGGAAGTCGTCAGAAAATAAGGTTTCAGAACTCACCGCCGCGCTTAGAAAATCTCAGACACATCATTCGGCATTTTCTTTCGGTAATTAGAAGGCGCGACACCTCCTATCTCGCGGTTATCCGTTCTAGACAGGAAGCTAAAATTTGCTAAAATGCTTTCTTCATATTGGGTTTGATTTGACGCTTTTAAGAAAGCCTTTGGCATCATGTGATGAAATTCGGTTCTATTGGCATCCTTCAGAGTTTCTGCAAGATCAACGGGGGCACCGGAAATAAAGGATCGGGGATTGCAAGCCGCGAGCATAAGAATGAAAGTCTTTTGTATTCACATTGTTCAGGCCGAATGTATTTTTAATAAAAAATTGTTGGCCAACAGTAACGCTAAATTCACCTATTGCGCTGTCGCCCAGAGTCTCTTCATCTTCGCCATTAGTTCAATGTCGGTATTAAGGTTGCGAAGCACACCAGAACTGTAACGCCGCGAGAATGAGAGCGCGCCAAAACCAGCGATTGATTTTTGTTCTCTGCTGGTCATCGAAGGAGGCTTCTTTGTTGCCTGAAATAGAGAAAAATACAGATAATGGCACCAACAGTGTCGTAAAAGGTAGGTTATTAAGCTTTTCGGCGCCGAAATTCGTACGCAGATAATCTACCGCATACTTCACGCCGTTCACAACCTTATCAAAGTCCTTGCGTACATCCTCTCCATTTAATGCCATGAGGGCTTGCGGCGAAGCATCTTGTTTCAAGATTGCTGAACAGCAACGAAGCAGCAAATTGGTGTCACCACCAATTTCTTCAAACCCAAATGGAACGAGTTCGTCGGCAAGTTCTGAAAACTGATCTTGAAGTTGAAACTCCTCACTCCACGTCCAAGCTGACAAAAGTTGCAATGTATCCAACGCCACGCCTTGCCGGTTAACGCGTTCAAAAATGATCGCTACGGTTGCCTTGTCCTCTGTCGTCGATGTTTGCGCCCGGAATTTTCGTTTCTTTAAATATTTCTTGCATTCTGTCGATTGTTTTTATGGTTTCTTCATCAAAACCATCGGTTGCCTTGCGATATGCTACAGTATCGAAGAGCACAGATAGCGGAAAGTGCTTTTGCGGATCGACGCAATCAGGAGTGAGTGCAATAAACTGACTATCCTGTGCGGTAGGCTTTGCAGTTAAATCAAAATAAATCGGTAGCCACTGTGTGCCTTCCGGGATCGCGATTTCGCTCTGAAACACACCGTAGATTGACGTTACACGCTGTTGTCCGTCGAGCACGTAATCGACCGGGTAGTCTGTCTTGGGCTCAGGCAAATTGAATGGGCCAAGTTTGCGGTCATATTTCAAAACTTCCTTTGTGCGCCAAAACAATAAAGATCCGAATGGATACCGCTTATAGATACTGTCCATAAGATACGCGACGCGCTCTGGTTCCCAGACGAAGCCGCGCTGAAATGCAGGGATACGAATTTGGCCGCGGCCGACTTGTTCTAGGACCTCGCGGATGCTTAAATCGCTCACTTTAAATCTCTCTTATTTAAATTTGAGTGTCATTATTTGGCCATAAGCGAAGGCGGCAGATAATAGCTCCTAACATCCGCCTTCATTAGTTTTTATTTATGGTGA
>CAWFBN010000145.1:0-23104 GCA_963813955.1 uncultured Alphaproteobacteria bacterium
ACTCCAAATCCGCGCGCGAAATTGTCGCGGAGAGCGTGTTGGCGAAGATGCCGGAGCCTCGGCCGGGGACGGAAACCGTAAAGGTCTCGTCAGTCGCGGCTTCGCCATCGGGGGTGGTCTGGCGCCCGCCGAGCGCTCTTTCCTTGAGCGACCGGGACTGGGCGATGAGATGATCCCATTGCGCGGCGGAAAGTCCGGCGTCTCCGGCGGCAAGACGCGTTTCCGCCAGATGCGCGATCGCGAGATCGATGTTGTCGCCGCCGAGCAGGATGTGGTCGCTCACCGCGACCCGCTTGATCTCTGGCCCGCCTTGTTCACTCCGGCCCTGTTCGAACAGGCTGAAATCCGAGGTGCCGCCGCCGATGTCGATCACCAATATGTGGCGCGGGACGGCGTTCGGGTCCGTCTCGCCCCAAGGCTTCGCGCCCGCCTTGTGTTCCAGCCAGGCGTAAAAAGCCGCCTGCGGTTCTTCGAGCAGTCGCACGTGATCCGGGAAGCCGGCCTGCTGCGCGGCGAGCAGCGTCAGCCCTTGCGCCGCGGCGTCGAAGGAGGCCGGCACGGTGATCGTGATATCCTGGGCGTCGAATGCGAAGCCGGGGCCTTGTCCCGCAAACCGGTCATTCCATGCCCCGCGCAAATGCGCGAGAATAAGCGCCAAGGCGGTGACGGGCGAGATCTTGTCCTGCTCCGCCAAGGTATCGGAAAGCCAGGGCAGGAAGGGCGCGGTGCGGTCGGCGGCGTGCTGGCACAGCCAGGATTTGGCGGACTGAACGACGCGCCCCGGCGTATCGCTGGTCTTGCGCCGGGCCAGCCGGCCGACCACCCACCCGCCAGAGCCAACGGGCCCAATACCGCTTACAAACCCAAGATCGCTTACAAACCCAAGTCCGCGTATTTGCGCCGCGACCGCGTCCTCCGGCAGATAGAGGAAAGACGGAAGCGTCACCAACTCCATCACCGTCGATGGGGTGTCCCATTGCGAGATCGCGAGGACCTCCGAGCCTTGATCGCCTGCGAGAGACGAGAAGGCCAACACGGAATTGCTCGTGCCGAGATCGACGCCGATGGTGAATTTTGGCGTCGTCATCAGCCTGCCCTTGCAAAATGGAAGTTCTACTGCACCTATTCGGTGCGGACCTCAAATTCAACCTTCCAGCGGCGATCCGACTTGGTGTGCTTCATCCACAGCTCGAGAGTTCCGAGTTCGGTGACGACCGCGTTGATCTGCACTGGCACCGGCTGACCCGCCGGGATGTCATCGACCGCGTCGAGATCGACCTCGAGAAGGCTGATTTCCTCCAGTTCGCGGTCGGCGTCAGGTATGATCTGACCCGGCGCGTCACCGCTGCGTATCTCGGACGAGAAGAACCGGAACTCGGCGGGTTGGCCGGTGACGAGCGCGAAGTCCCGTCCTTCGATCAGGACTTCCGACCCTTCCTCCATACCCTGAGGCACCACGCAAAGCGCTTTCAGCGGCGGCTTGAACCCCGGCACCGCCGGCATCGAGGTTTCGAGACCTATGTAATAGGAGCGCGACGCGCCGGCCTTGATCCGCAGCCCCTTGCCAGTGGCGCGATTGCGCCCGTAAATCGACGCCCCCTTGGCCACGGCGAGATCGGGCTCAAAACCGGCAAGCTCGCGAACGGCCGCTCCGTCGCTCCACGCCGTCAGAAGAGCCAGAACCCGCCGGCGGATCGGCGCGGCTTTGAAGACGCCGCCGTTGAACAAGACGGCCGTGGGCGCAAGAAACGGTTTCTGGCGGGCCTCGGGGCCGATCAGGGACCGCAACGCCTCGCTCGATTCCACATTCTCCAGACTGCGCGTGAGAAAACGGGCGAGATGCTTGCTGATGACGGGATCGCTCGCGTAAGGCAGCCCGAATTCCTGCAGACCCGCCCGTCGCGTCTTCTGCGGCAAGTCCTCGATTGCGGTTGTGGCGAAGAAACCATCGAGCACAATCTGTTCGAGCGTCGCCCGATCGAGCGTCGTCGAAACGGTTCCGCCAAACAGGCTCGACCCCCTCGACGGGACGGCGATCGGAAACTCAGGTCATTGATTCGTCTTCGAGCATCGCCTCCTTGGCTTTGCTGGCGGAATGGATCAGCGACAGAAACTGCATGTCGCCGATCGACTTGCCTTCTGCTTCGAGCTTGGCCCGCAAAGCATAGGCGAGGGCAAGATCCATATTGTCGCCGCCGAGAAGGATATGCTCGCCGACGCTGATGCGCTCGAGGTCGAGAACGCCGTCTTTTTCCGAAATCGCGATCAGCGTGAAATCGGCGGTGCCGCCGCCGACGTCGCAAACCAGGACGATATCGCCGGGGCGAACCTGCCCGCGCCAATCGGCGCCAGCCTGGGCGGTCCAGGCGTAAAACGCCGCGAGCGGCTCTTCCAGCAGAACCACCTTGCCGAGGCCCGCCGCTTCAGCGGCTTCCGCCGTGAGATTTTTCGCGACTTCATCGAAGGAGGCGGGGACGGTCAGGACGATTTCGGCGTCCGCAGGATCGAGCTCCCTGCCTTCCGCATGGAGGAAACTTTGCTTGATATGCTCGAGGCACATGCGCGAAGCGTCGAAGGCCGAGAGTTTTTCCTCTTTGATCTCGGACTTCCAAGGAAGAACCCGCTGCCTTGGGTCGATATGCGGGTTCGATAGCCATGATTTTGCCGAGGTGATCACGCGGTCTGGAACCAGCGCGCCATGCTCGCGCGCGAAAAAGCCGATGATCGGCTCGCCGCGCTCAGTGGGCCGCCAGGGCAGGGGGAAGGCCGCTTCGGGAAACTCGTCGGGATGGGGGATATAAAGGGCGGAGGGCAGGGTGGGTTTCTCGCCGATCCGATTAGGTCCCAACACCTGGGTGAGTTCGACGATCTCCGTGCGGTCGCCGTCGATATCCGAAAGGGCGATTGCGCTATTGCTGGTGCCGAGGTCGATGCCGAGACTGAAACGAGTGGTCATCTTACCTCAACCTCCGCGGGAGCAATCGCCGGTAAACGGCCGCTCGTCGTCACCAGACGCGGCAGCTTGACCCATTCCGCCTTCCATCCGTGATGGACGAGCGTTCCCGTGAAAGGGGGCTCTCCGCTGATCCTGCCGACCAGCCGGTAATCGTCGGGGGCGTATTGGGGCGGGACCGTGACTTTCGCTCCTTCGCCTTCTTCGCGTATGGGTTTTATCCCGAAATGCTCCAGCAGAGCCGCTTTGCAGCCTTCATGCAGGACCCTTCCAGCCGCGCCGACCTGGGCGTCGCTATAGCCGGCAATGTCATCCATCAGGAAGTCGATCAGTCGGCCCTTTTCCTGAAAAATCGCAAGGAAATTGACCACATCGGCGTCGGTCTTGTTCTCCGGCGGCTTGGCAACGGGAAGCTGGTTCGGTTCGGGGAGCGCCTGCGCGGGCGTCACAATTTTCGGACGTTGGGCGATAATTGCGATCAAGAGCAAAAGCGCCGTGCCGGCGATGGCTTTTGGCAATAGGGGGCGCACTTCGTCAAAATAGGGCGCCAAGCCGGTGATTGCCGGTGGCAGTAGGGCGCGCAACTGGTCGACATAGGGCGCCAGAAGAGGGTCCGAAGCGAGCGCTAAACCGGCGAGCGCAAGAAGAACGAGGGCAAGAATGATGCTGAGGCTTCGCATGCTTTTCGAACTCTTCTTTAGACGTCTTCTAAGAGCGTTTAACCAACATTGGCGCGTCTTCACTATGCCCAAAAAGGGCTGAATGGACGCTGCCACAATAGCGATGGCCTAAGCCAATAACAATCTCTCCGCGCTTGTTTTAGCTCGCCGGCTCTGGGTATAGGGTGAAAGAGCACAGCGATGATTTCAGAAAGCAGGAGTTCAGACGTGACCAGGCGCCTTTTCCTCGCGGGCGCATCGGGCGCCATCGGCCGACGGCTCGCGCCGCTGTTGATTGCTGACGGATGGCAGGTGATCGGTTCCACACGGTCCCCCGAAAAAGCGCAGCTGCTGCGTGAGATGGGGGTCGAACCGGTGGTGGTGGACGTCTTCGACGCTGACGCGTTGCGAGGCGTCATGGCCGACGCCAGACCGGAGATTGTCATCCACCAACTGACCGATCTTCCTCACGCTCTCGACCCGGGCAAGATGGCGGAAGCTCTGGTGCGTAACGCTCGCCTGCGGGACGAGGGCACGCGCAACCTCGTCGCGGCTGCCGTACACGCCGGAGCCAAGCGCCTGATCGCCCAAAGCATCGCCTTCGTCTACGCGGACGGACCGCTGCCGCACCGCGAGGAGGATCGTTTGCTGGGCGAAACGGACCCGGTCTATGGCGAAACGTCGCGCGCGGTCGCCAGTCTCGAACGTCAGGTGCTCGGCGCGTCCCTCGACGGAATCGTCCTGCGCTATGGGTTGTTCTATGGCCCCGGAACCGGGTTCGATGCGCCCATCGCCCCCGCGTCCGTGCATATCGACGCCGCCGCGAAGGCCGCCGAACTGGCGATCACCAAGGCGGCGCCCGGCATCTACAACGTCGCCGAGCCCGATGGGCCGGTCTCGAGCGAGAAGGCTGTTCGGGTCCTTGGGTGGGATGCAGGCTGGAGGGCGGGTGCGTAAGGTTTGAGTGGCGACAGCGGATCGGCGTGGATGCCCGGCACAAGGCCGGGCATGACGGCGGCGCGAAGCCCTCGACCACCTCTCCCCTTTGCAAAAAAAACGCGTCAGATTGCGAAGGCGGCGGAAAACGAAAGTGGCTTTATTGGAGGGGCGGGCGGTATTCCGCACAACCTTGCGGCGATGTCCGCTAGTTTCTTAGATCGATCTTCAATAAACGATGGGAAGTCGTCAGAAAATAAGGTTTCAGAACTCACCGCCGCGCTTAGAATCTCAGACACATCATTCGGCATTTTCTTTCGGTAATTAGAAGGCGCGACACCTCCTATCTCGCGGTTATCCGTTCTAGACAGGAAGCTAAAATTTGCTAAAATGCTTTCTTCATATTGGGTTTGATTTGACGCTTTTAAGAAAGCCTTTGGCATCATGTGATGAAATTCGGTTCTATTGGCATCCTTCAGAGTTTTTGCAAGATCAACGGGGGCACCGGAAATAAAGGATCGGGGATTGCAAGCCGCGAGCATAAGAATGAAAGTCTTTGTATTCACATTGTTCAGGCCGAATGTATTTTTAATAAAAAATTGTTGGCCAACAGTAACGCTAAATTCACCTATTGCGCTGTCGCCCGAGTCTCTCATCTTCGCCATTAGTTCAATGTCGGTATTAAGGTTGCGAAGCACACCAGAACTGTAACGCCGCGAGAATGAAGCGCGCCAAAACCAGCGATTGATTTTTGTTCTCTGCTGGTCATCGAAGGAGGCTTCTTTGTTGCCTGAAATAGAGAAAAATACAGATAATGGCACCAACAGTGTCGTAAAAGGTAGGTTATTAAGCTTTTCGGCGCCGAAATTCGTACGCAGATAATCTACCGCATACTTCACGCCGTTCACAACCTTATCAAAGTCCTTGCGTACATCCTCTCCATTTAATGCCATGAGGGCTTGCGGCGAAGCATCTTGTTTCAAGATTGCTGAACAGCAACGAAGCAGCAAATTGGTGTCACCACCAATTTCTTCAAACCCAAATGGACCGAGTTCGTCGGCAAGTTCTGAAAACTGATCTTGAAGTTGAAACTCCTCACTCCACGTCCAAGCTGACAAAAGTTGCAATGTATCCAACGCCACGCCTTGCCGGTTAACGCGTTCAAAAATGATCGCTACGGTTGCCTTGTCCTCTGTCGTCGATGTTTGCGCCGGAATTTTCGTTTCTTTAAATATTTCTTGCATTCTGTCGATTGTTTTTATGGTTTCTTCATCAAAACCATCGGTTGCCTTGCGATATGCTACAGTATCGAAGAGCACAGATAGCGGAAAGTGCTTTTGCGGATCGACGCAATCAGGAGTGAGTGCAATAAACTGACTATCCTGTGCGGTAGGCTTTGCAGTTAAATCAAAATAAATCGGTAGCCACTGTGTGCCTTCCGGGATCGCGATTTCGCTCTGAAACACACCGTAGATTGACGTTACACGCTGTTGTCCGTCGAGCACGTAATCGACCGGGTAGTCTGTCTTGGGCTCAGGCAAATTGAATGGGCCAAGTTTGCGGTCATATTTCAAAACTTCCTTTGTGCGCCAAAACAATAAAGATCCGAATGGATACCGCTTATAGATACTGTCCATAAGATACGCGACGCGCTCTGGTTCCCAGACGAAGCCGCGCTGAAATGCAGGGATACGAATTTGGCCGCGGCCGACTTGTTCTAGGACCTCGCGGATGCTTAAATCGCTCACTTTAAATCTCTCTTATTTAAATTTGAGTGTCATTATTTGGCCATAAGCGAAGGCGGCAGATAATAGCTCCTAACATCCGCCTTCATTAGTTTTTATTTATGGTGATGGTGTGACGTGGACCATAGTTTGTCCGCAACGCGTTTCCTAACCACTTGATTTCATTGAATGCGATCTGGGTGTTGCAGTTCGACTTTCCGCGATCGGATGTGAAGTTCTTCCCGCATTTTTATAATGCGCCCGCGCCAGGCGGCGTTCCAGGGGCGCTGGTCTCGATTTAAGGTTTACCGATCGGGAAATTTCGCGTCGATTTGTCGGATGCGCAGTGGCGGATTTACCGAGCGGGAAATTTGCAGAAGACCGTGCGCCTTGCACACGCATCGGCAAGTGCGCCAGCGCGTGTGCAATCGTTTTTTTCGCAGCGGCAGGTTCATTTGGGCAGACGCGGGTTATCCTGACCGCGGTCGCCGCCGGCGCGCAAGGTGAATTCAAAGTACTTGCACTTGAATTGCGCGTGTAATTTAACCCCAGCGGACCAAGCACCTGCGGACCGAGCGATCAGTCCACAAATCATCAAAGCGACATTCACATGTTCAGGATCTAGCATGGCAAATATTCTCTACCTGCCGTGCAGGCGGTTTTGCCTGCAGAAGAAGATTGCAGGAGGTTTTTGCAGGAAGCGAACCGGCCTAGGGAATTTCCATGTAACGCGGAGAAGAAAACCGCCATAAGGGTTGGGAATACTGCCCCATTGCGCGCCAACTATTTCTTGATAGATTTCAGGAAGATACGGCCGAAAAATAAGGCATTCCTATCGAATCCTTCTTTCAGGCAAATCTCTGTGTCGAGGTGTAAAATGCTTTTTTTTTGAAAACCTGCAACCTGCGTATAACGCTTGCGCCCCAGGGCTTGCAGAGGACGGACCCCACCTGATTTTCGCTGGTGGCGTCCGGTCAGCGCCGAAAAAATCCAAAAATCGCCGAAACCGACTTTGAGCGCCAAGGCCTGAACTCCACTTTCATGGCGATACCAAGCCCGAGAAATGGTTGGTGTTGTCAGTTAAAAGCGGCACCGGGATTGGCTGAGACGATCGCGCGGATCTGTTCGATCACGTTCTCGACGGAATACCCCTCATCGACGTAAAGCAGGTGGATGCCATTGCGTTGGCATGCCGATAACTTCCGTTTGTCTCGTTGCTGCGTGAGACGAAAAGCCTCCTCGCCGCCAAAATATGCGACCGGAGCGTAGTGCTGCGCGCCCTGGTACTCAATCGCCACACACGCCTCGTGGATGTAGACATCCAGGTGCTGGCGGCCGAGCCATTGAGGGCGGGCATGATGCTCGACCTTATGGTCGGGAAACGCTGACTTGATGAGATAAAAAAAAGCTCGGTTTCGGCCACCCACCCTTCGCCGACGTGCGGAACGCCTCGTTCCTCCCGCAAGGTGTTCTCCGCTTCGCGCGTCGCCTCGCTGCAGAAATCGAGCATTTCCTGGCTCCGAGAGAACCAGTGCGTTTCCAGCTTGTCGGTGGCGCGCCCAGCCAGTGAGCCATTGAAGAGATGATGGTTGGCCTTCCCGATGTGATAGGCGCGGACCCATTTGCTCAGCGTTTCGCCGTGGGCCTGCCGTGCTTGCAGATCGGCGTCGAGATATTGCGCGATCTCGACGAGGTGGTCGCGCGCGTATTTCGTGACTTTCGGTCCGTTGAGCGTAAGGAGGTCGCGACCAGCGATTGGCTGATCGAGGCGGAGTTTGAGAGACAGCAGCACATCCGTGCGCAGCGAACCCGATCGATTGAGCGGCAACGGTGGGAACTCGCGGAGCGCCTGATCCAGTGAGCCTTGCCCGATCAGCGCGTCGATGGCCCAATCGCCGCAATAATCGCCGATTTTGCCGGGATAGGCCGTCGCCAGATCGCGCATCGATTTATGGATGAGCCGCAGATCCGTAGACGCTTGGATTTCATAGCAATAGCAGAAGGCATAGCTGATGTTCTCGCCAATATCGATTGCCAGTCCCTGCTCGAACTGCTTTCGCCAGTGCTTATAGAAAGCACGCTGCTGCGGGGTCATAGCCCCGACGCTGGGATAATACATCTGAATCGGTGGCACTGGCCTGTGGGCGGGAGCGGTTTGGATCTCTTTGCGATTTCTTGAAAATGGCCACATATCCAAAATCAGTCAGTACGAATAGCGTGATCGGAGCAATATAGCCCGAACTAGGATTTTGCGACGCAGAATTTTCAGAAGGGCTTTATGCCGAGATCAAAAAGTGCGCTGTTCAGTGAATTCTTGACGGATTCCAGGAAGATGCGACCGTAAAAGCACGCATTATGCGCGACTTGTTCTTTTCCGGCGGCCCTAAATGATGAAGTATTCTCTGCGGCGATTGACGCTCGCCGCGCTATTGATCATTGCGCCGCTGCCACTGCAAGCAGAGGACGCGAAGTCGACCACCTACGAATTGATGAAGAAGAAGGCCGCAGACCTCATTCCTGCAATGCCATCGATCTCGGCGCCAAGCCTTCCCGATTTCTCAGCGCCGGATTTCTCCAAAATGAAGGACTCGCTGATGGGTGAGTTCAAAGAGTTCACCGATCAGGTCGCCGCGGCTCTGCCGGTCTTGCAGGCCATGGGCTACGAGGTGACCACGTTTCGCGTGCAATGGGCATCGCCACCGAAAGCCAAGTTGCGCTTGAGGTCCCGAACTCTCACGGACCCAGCAAAGATCGATGCCGCCGTCGCCAGTGCTCCGAAAGGCATCATCACGTCCGCGATGGTTTCCAGTGGGGCAAGTGCGAAGAGCATACAGTCCGCGATGAAGATGGGAACGGTCATCATCGATATCGACTTCGCCGTGCCGCCGAAAATCCGCATGTCCTTCCTGCCATCGAAGCCAGAGACGACCGATGGAGAACGCGCAATGGAGGACATGGATCTGGCGTGCTCGCAGGCGTTTTCGGAAAGGTAAACGTCTGCGTTTTGCAGGCGGGCTGTTCGCCTTCAGCGTGAAACGCAGATCATCGCGCCAGCAGGCGGCGCCGAAGGCCTGAGGCGTAGGCCGTGACCGCGGCGGTTAGGGACTTCTTCTCCGGCACCAGATCGGCCGGGAGCAATCCAGCACGCGAAGCGGCGACCATGGCGGCCGCGCAGCCGTCGAGCGGACCTGAACCCTCGTCGAACCGCCACGGGTCTTCGACGCCCTTGGCAAATCTTTCCAGGTGAAGGCGGCGAAAAGACTGCTCGGCGGCGAGGCGCTCCAACCAGTCGTCGATAGCGACGTGGTATTCGGGGTGGCTGCGGTCGCGCGCCGCGACCAGCCGCTAATTCATGCGTTCGGCTCGTACGGTCATGGTCGTGAGCGTTCGGGTCGCGCCACCGCACCATCCGCTTAAAGCGCCAGAAAGCGCGGCAAATTCTCCTCGGAGCAGCAACCGTCTCTTGACGACATCCGAGAGGGCGCGTCCACCGCGGTAGCCGCCGGTGGCGGCAAAAACCGGCAGAAGAATCGCCGGCCATCCTCCCAGCCCAATCAGCAGGACCGCGCCGCCCAGCGCATGTCCGGCGCTCGCTCCAATGGCGCGGCCGAGTGCGTCAACCGAAACGTTGGAGGGCAAAGCACGCCAGTCCGTGTTTCCACGCCAGAGCTGATAGGCGTTTCGTGCCACCGAAACCATGGGCACGATGTCGCCCAGGTGTAGATCGATCATGTCGGCGGCGGAGGCGAGGCTGTGTTCCGTTGTGGCGCGCACCGCGTCGCGAGTTACACCACCTACGGTCGTAACGTAGTCATTGTCGGAGAAGTGCGCGGCGAGATCTTCGTTGACGATTACGCGCGGGATTCCGGGGTACTTTTCCAGGTGATTGGTGACCAGCCGAGGTGAAAGGCCGCACTTTGCCTGCACCTTTTCGCCGTTCACCAGGAAGTCCCATCCTGGATTGTTGACATCGTCCGGGAATTCGACCACCGCTCCGGCTTGTCGGAGAGAAAGTGCCGCCATCCGTTCGAACACATAGCCCTGGAGCCTGCTGACTTGGCCTTCATAGGTCGAGGAATGCGCATCGACGACGCGGTGCGACCAAGTTGCCAGCTTGAAAATATCGTCG
Organism: uncultured Alphaproteobacteria bacterium; assembly: GCA_963813955.1. GTDB lineage: Bacteria > Pseudomonadota > Alphaproteobacteria > Rhizobiales > Beijerinckiaceae > Rhodoblastus. Next base: position 10,402 of record CAWFBN010000145.1, read on the forward strand.
GTGCTGGGTTTAGCGAACTCGAATGCCTCCAGCGCGGAGGGATCGATGCTCACGCGGTCATAGACGAGATCGCCCAGCGTGAGTGAGCCGAAAACGAACTCGTCCTTCGCGCTCAGGAACGAGGCCGCTCGACTGGCTGCTGTCGTCGGATTGGCAGGGCGGCGCAGGAGTTCGGCGAGGTCATCCATTGAGAAGTTCTCACACCGATCCTTGGGAGGCACGGGAATGTGCTATCGATTTGGTTCCGTACCTTAAAATCACCTCCGGCGCGCACCGAGGTGAAATTAGCCAGCCGCTTGGCCAAATCGATCGATTTGCCTGCTTGCTGGTCTGTTCCGGTCGCCGCGACGACGGAGGTCGCCACCATTACCGGCAGGAGCCGGTCCCGCATTTGCCGGTTGGCGCGCTTGACGGCCAAGCGACCCCCGACGATCGCGACACCGCCGACAATGATTGGGTTAGAGAGGAATGCCAGGGCCGACGTCGCGAAAGTGTAAAAGCCGAACGGCAATGTCATGCCGACGAGGCCAGCTGCGGCCGCGATGACCGAAGTGACGCTCGAATAGGCGGCGAAGCCCGCTATGCCGACAGTCCCGACCATGGCGCCGCCGACGGCGGTGATTGAGCCAGTCCGCATCAGCGCGTCCTTCGAGATATCTGCCAGGCCAGCTTCGACCCGGATCCGTTCGCGCACATCCTCGGGGAGCTCTGAAAGCCGCTGCACGATGTCGGCTGCGATCCGCTCCCTCTCTTCGATGGGTTTCTGTTCAAAGCTCGCATCAAGTTGCTCGAACATCTTGCGCAGGACATGCCGCGAGAGATCGAGCGCCGAGCCGCCGACGAAGTCGAGGCGCCTTCTGTCGGCTTTATGGAGCTTTCGAGTTTCACAAGCAGGTCGACTGCTTTCGACTCGGCTTGCAGGCACAAGTCGATCAACTCAGCTTCGGCTGGCGCCCCAGCGAACTGAAGGTCCAGGTGCTGAAAGATCCTGGCGAGCTTCGCCGCCCGCCAGTCATCCGGCTCCATTGGGGCAACCAGGCCGTCGCTTTGGGAGTGGCGATCGCCGGTATCGGGCGCTGCTTTTTCACTTCGAAGGAAACGTCGGCCGATTTCGCCGCCGACGGTGGCGTGATCATAGGCCCAGACATAGGCTCGCGCGGATTCTGCGTCTTCTGAGAGAACACCATCGAGAAGAATGCTTCGGCCCATTGTATCCTCCGCCGCGCGGTTACAGCGGCAATGTTCAAGCATGGCCGATAAGAGGGCCGAATACAACGATGGGGAGCACTTGAGAAAGTTACTCACCGAGATCCTTCCGCCGATAAAACGTGGGCAATCACGGCTGAGGACGCGGAGGCGCCGATTGGGCGGCCATCAAGCGCCCATTCGTCAAAAGCTTGAAGAGCTTGGGCCGTGATTTAGGTCATCAACTCATTAAATCGGCACCAGATGCGAAACGAAGCGAGTTTTACGCCGGCGAGAAAATTATCGGCTCGTTTGTCATAGCGGGTGGATACACCTCTGAAGTGCTTCAATTTATTGAAGAACCTTTCGACGAGGTTGCGGTAGCGATAGAGATAGCTGCTGAAGGCCGGCACGTTCTTTCGATTGGGCATGGGCTTGACGTTGGCCCATGCGCCTCGATCTGAGAGGGCCTTGCGCATGGCGTCGCTGTCATAAGCTCGATCGGCCAAGAGAATTTGACCGTCCTTGAGGGCTTCCAGCATGTCGTCGGCGCTTCGCCCATCGTGGGCCTGGCCCTCGGTGAGCTTGAGGGTGATTGGCATGCCTTCGGCATCGACAAGGGCATGGATTTTGGTGGTCAGACCGCCGCGCGAGCGACCCATGCAACTGGATCGGTCATCTTTTTTTTGGCGTTGGCGCCATGTTGATGGACGCGGATCGAAGATGAATCGATCATCTGGATGTCGCCATCATAAGCCTTTGACACAGCGGCAAGAAGACGATCCCAGACGCCGGCTTTGCGCCAGCGGTTGAAGCGATTGACGCAGGTCGTATGCGGTCCGTAACGGGCCGGGATATCGGCCCAGGGTGCGCCGGTCCGCAAGCGCCAGAAAATTCCGTTCAAGACCATCCGGTCGTTGGAACGGGGGACGCCGCGAACCTTGTTCGGCAGTAGCGGTTCGATCACCGTCCACTCGAAATCCGTCAAATCAAACCGCGCCATTCAACCCTCCAGCCAAGGAAGGTTGAATCAGAACAGACCTGATTTGGGAATCCTGTTTATGGGTTCATGACCTAGAGAACTATCGGACCAACTCGGCTGTTTTTTTTAGCTTCGGTGATGAATCAGCCGAGTTGAGGTCGCGGAATACAGAGGAATTACGGGCTTTCATAGCTTCGGCTTCGAAGAAGTATCATCCGTTTCTTCTTCGTCGTCTGCTTCGGTTTCCGGTGCGTGAGGCAGTTTAGCACCGGGAACAAGCTCGGGTATGATCGGGAGCATAGACAAATGCCCAATAAGTCGAGCCTGATGCTTCTTGGACATCGGACTGGAGGCCAGGATTGCGGGCCACGTTTCCAATGCTCGCTTGATCGTTGAGCGGACCTCGTTGATGATGATTTCTCGGATCCACCTGAAGCAACCCGGCAACCCGCTCGAATTTGTGCGCGCCCATGATATAGGGGTTGTTCGTGCCACCGAGTTTCATGGCCATCGTCGAGTCCCCATAAGCGAAGGTCGGGACGATGTCGTAGGCCGGCGAAAGGGCTATGACGCCTGGTTCAGGATAGATGAACGACCAGTTCTTGAGGTGGGCGTCGCCGTTGCCGAGCAGGATGTTGGTTGTGACGCGGCGGACACTCTCCAGCATCTCCCCGCGCCCGTCGGTGGCGAACCTCTGGACCGTCCTCATGATCGTCGCCTCATTTCCGGTGGCGTATTTTTGGTCGCCGATCACTTGGTATATTTGCGCGAAGTCCTCAATATGGATACGGTGCCCGCTGCTCTTCCGGTCGAACCTTCCAACGGCGAGCGATGGGCCGCCAGCGATGTATTTGGCGGGGATACCGATGACCTCTTCCGGGTCTACGAGCCAAGCCTCGGCGACGCGAACGCCAGCGGCCCCTGCGAGCATCATGGCCGTGTACTCTGATTCTTGGGACCATCTGATGCTTTGGCGTCGGGGTCTTCAGGATGATCTCTCCGTTTCCGTGTTGGGCCGGGACGGTGAGTGAACCTCGCCTCGTCATCGAGAATTTGAGCTGCATGCCAGCGAGTGAGAACCGGATCGGCTTGGTAAATTCGTCGGGTTCGGGCGAGGGCTCGATCAAGGTCTCCATGAAACGCCCGGCCTCCGGCAACGCGACGACAGCACCAGGCAGGTCATCGCCGAGCCTTGCAAGGACGTCGAATTGGTCGAACTGCTGACCGCCGAAACTGCGGTCGACGAGTTCCCGCAATGCCCCCTCGGGAAGAAGGTTCTGGAAGAAGGCCGGCAGCAGGCCGCCCCTCATCATCTTGTCGCCCCTGTTGTTGAGCCGGGCGAGCGACAACTCCTCGGAAGAGCCGACCCACGAAAGGCTGAAGAATCGGACGATGCTCGCTGAGCGAAATGTAGGCATCGTCGACGATGAAGACGACGGCGCCGTCCGGGCCGCGCATCAGCGTTCCAACGCGAAGGTCGCGTCCGGGATCTGTCCGTAGATAGATGCCGAGTTGGGCAGGGCGATCAAGGACGGACATGCGGCGGTTCCTCCACGTCGGGCTCGGCGTCGTCGATGTACATTTCCTGAAGGACGCTGGGGACCGCGTAGGGCGCCTGCCCTCCTGATAGGCCGCTTACCTGACATGGCGAGCGCTTCTTCGAGTTTGCTGGCCGGGACGAACACCAGCTCCATGCCGAGTATCCGACCGGCGTCCGAGAGCGAATCGACGGTGCTATTACTCTTCCCGGCCTCCATCTCGCTGATGCGGCCAACGTCTCTACCCGTCCGTTTGGCCACGTCCGCAAGGCGCCTGACCCGCGCTCTTTGCGCGCGGCGGCGATCTGTTCTCCCAGCCTTTGCCTGTGGTTTGCCATTTACCGCAACACTCCATAAGATTTGCGATCTATCGCAAAATAGCTGCAAGACAGTGAAGCTGCAAGCAGTTTTTGCGTTATATGGCAAGGATATCAACTTTTTGCGCTTAAAAGAAAACATAAAATGTTTGGGCGATATTATGTCGCAAAAAACGGGTGAAGAACCGGATGGTGATTTGCCCAAGCCGTAGGTCCCTTTTTCCCTGCAAGCGAATTGTGCAGCGGCCCGCTGCACAATTCGCGTTGGCTCTGAAAAATCAAAGACGGCGCTGATAAAGGGCGCTCTCGAATTGTCTAACGCACATTGGTCGTTTATGTGCTTGAACGCACTGCTCAGCAGTCCTTCCGTCGATAAAACGTGGCCCCATAAACCGCCTTTTCCAGCGCCGGCTTGACCCCCTTGGCCTTCAGCTGCGTCTGCAGTGCCCTGGAGTGGATGCCTCGCTCAATGCCGAGTTGGTGCACCGACACGAATTCCCGCCGGAACGACTCGAAGTCGGCACGAGAGACCAGGCTGAGCGCATGCCGGCTGAGTGGGCTGATCACGTGCTGAGGACGCAGATGGCCCTTGGCAACCAGGGCCTTGACCACCGCGAAGGTCGTATTCAGCCCCCGCTCGACCATCAGCATGGTCATCATGTCGTCCGGCTCCGGGCCGCGCACCAGGCGCTTGATTTCGTCGCCGTCAACCAGCACGGAGAGGTAGCCGCTGGCGTCCGTGCGCTGGCCTACCCAGACGAGCTTCCGGTCCATGATTAGCCGCACAATCTCGATCGCGCTGCAATTGGCTAGCTTGGCCGCCTTCGGGATGTCGCAGGCGGCGCCTTCGGGCGTGGCGACCGGAATAGCGTCGGCGAGCAAGCGCGCCAGGAATTCGTCCAGATCGTCGCAGGCGAACGACATATTCGCGCCTTTGGCGTCAGCGCCGATCACGGGCGTGATGACCCCATTGTCGGCCAGGAGCTTGGTCTGGACGCGTCCGGCGCCGAGATAGTCCCTCGCCTCCTTCAGCGATAGGCCGGTGGCTGCGCGCTGCAGGAGTTCCGCAGCGCCGTCTGCGTCGAACAGCACCCAGGTGTCAGGAACATCCTTCTGGTCTTCACCGACAAAGCCGGCGCCGAAGATGAGCTTGCGTAACCGTTTCGGGTGCAGCTTGTATTCGATGGACGCGCTGCGGATCGAGTGCTTCACGCGTTTTTCGACCTTCGCGCCATAGAGCACATCGCCGGCCGCCACGGCCGTCACATCGAGGAGATGGCGTCGGAACAAGTCACGGATGGGCTCAAGCCCTGACGAGTTAGATTTCGACAGCCATTGATGCAGCCGACCGAAGAAGACGTTCGGGCCCTCGGCCGTCGCCTGGCCGGAACGGTAGTTCGCGATCATGCCATCCAGAAAGGCCCTGATGGCGGCCTCGCCGCCGCTGGCGATGTCGAAGCCGACCGAGCCGGCGGCGCGCCAGTCCTCGTCCGTGAGATGTATGAGACGCGCGACGCTACCGTGTATCGCGGCGGCGCCGATCATTTCGCAGAATTTCGCCGCCGCTTGGTATTCCAGGCCGTCAAGCCAGGGGTGGCTTTTTGAAGGGCCTTCGACTTGACCCAGCAGATACGTCTCGAATGTCGACAGCTGGCGCGCCTTTGCGCTCGCAATCAGCCCCGTCGCATCCTGAGCTATCGGACCGACAACCGCCGCGAAATCCCGCGGCTCGCCGCGGCCGACGTCAACCGGCAGGTCGACCACTTCCATTTCATGGATGGCGCACGTGCGTATTTGCGCCACACGCCAGATCGATCGGCCATACACGGCGATATCCGCCGACAGGCAGGACGTCTCGATATCGGCCGCCAGGCAGGCTGGGCAGCCGCGCAGGCGCCTGGCGCACAGGGAATGCGTCGTCATGCGCTCCCCGCGAAAACTCCAGCCATCAGTCTGGCGTCTGAGGGCGTTGTGCGCCAGGCGCTCCAGAGGCGCGCCGGAGAGATCGGAAATATAGGCGAGGGTTTCAGGGTCGCCGTTGATGATCTGGCGGAATATAAGACCCATGTCGAAGCAAAAGGAGCTTGCTGAGCCGGCGCCGTTGAAGCGGGCGAGGCGCGAGATGAAGCTGGCCGGTTCTTCGCCGTCGGCAAACGGCAGCGTGGGATAAAGTTTTGGCCGCATCTCAATACCCCCGACCAGATGGTCGAGCCTTTGAGCGCGACTTCCGCTTCGGAGCCGGCTCTGGCGGTTTTGGGATTGAGCCAGGAGGGCCTTCCCTCACCCCAGCACGCGCTTGCAGTCGATGTCGCTCCAGTTGGGCGCGACAAATGGATTGTACGGCGCCGCATTTCCGGTGCGCCGGGCATAAACTTGCGCGAAATGCTCCACGGTAAGGACGCTCGCATCTTCGCGCAGGGCCCGGTCGATCGCTTCGTGGGTGATTTCGATCGCCGTGCCCATCTGGTGGAGCGCGGCGTGTGACAGACGGGGCAGCAGAGCGTCCGTGTCGCTCCATCCCACGTTGAGGTTGGCGAATTCGGCCAGCCGGGCAACGATGTCGTGCATGAGGCCGAGGTCCTGCGTCGATAGCGGCAAAAATTGCTGAAACCGCCCGCGCCGGCGGTTTTCCGTTATGGACTCCAAAAAACCTGCAATTTCATGCGTTCCCGAGATGATCAGGCACAGCGGATTGACCTTGTTGTTGAGCAGCGTCTTGAATGTCTTTCTGATCCGCTCCTGCTCGGTGATGTTCGCTTCGGCGGTCACATTATGCGCCTCGTCGAAATGAATGATGCGCACGCCCATGAGATTAAAAGCTGGCGCGCGGGCGATCGCCCAAACCACCTTTTCGTTCCGCTCGCCTACGATCGGATAGCCGAGGGCATTCAAAAGTTCACGGCCGAGCAGATTGAGATTGCAGGGCGATGGCACGTCGACGCTGAGCAGCGGGCAGCCGGGCTCGCGATAGTCCGGGGAAGGCGGGGTGTTTTCGAAAAGCCCGTTCGAGCGCCGTCGTCTTGCCGGTCCTGCTCTCGCCGACCAGAACCAGCGCGCGCCCTTCGCGGCGATTCCGCTTCGAGGCCGGCTCATTCGGGTTGGCACGCGTGACCGCTGTCTCGACGACGAAATCGATGTGCTCCAGCAGTTCCAGGTCGCGGTCGCAATTAATGTATTTCGCCCGGATGCGCTCCATGAGATCAAGCTGCTCGCGGCTTTTGTCGGGAAGGCTGGCCCGCAGGCGGTCGAAGAAATCGATATCTTCATTGAAACGTTTGTCAGTCATCGTCGATGCTCCAGGCCGTCGGTGGGATTTGCGGTGGCGGCAGCGACGCGCGGCCGTCGTGGGCTGCTCGGCGGGAATGGCCATGGACCAGTTCGCGTCGAAAGCGTCGCCCCCAGATGTGGCTTCTTCGGCTGCCGTCCGGATTCACCGACCTGATCGTCAGCGTGATGCTGCGCTCGGCGCGATCAAGCTCCTCAATCGTCAGTCTGGTTGAACTGATGTTGGCCGCCAGGCTGGCGTCGATGCTCATCGCCTCGATGGCGCGGATCGCCGCAAGTACAATAGGCTCTGAGAGTTCGGCCTCGGCAGCGAAGCGCCGGCGGAGATCGTCGGTCGTTTTGCGCCAGGTGTAGAACGTGACGCCTTCAAGGCACTTGGTCTGACAAGGCACGGCGGCCCAGCCGTCGCCGATGCGAACCGAAACATGACCGAGATTTTGCAATAGCACCCGCACCGTTGACCTGGGGCTCGCCCAATTTCCGGCGGTGCGCCTGGAGCTCTTCAGACTGGGTAATAAAGGCCCATGAAGCCGAAGGACGCCGCGGGGCCAATCGCGCGCTCCACCTTAAGCCAAAATGGCGCGCCGCTGTGCTGTCTGGTCAGGCCCCGAGACGGGTCCCGTACCTGATAACAGCCGTAGCAAAGCGTTCCTTGGCGTTTGCCGCCAGAGGCTTCGCCGTATCGGGTGTTGTGGTGAACGTCGACCACATACCGCACCAGCGCCTGGGCGAAGCGTTCGACGCGCATGCTTCTCGCGACCTTTTCCGCCGGAGAGTCGCCGAGTCGGCCCGTAATGGCGAACGTCGGCCGGCGAATCTGGACGTGAGCTGGGTCCGCGCGGTGCCGAAAAAGCGCTCGATCCGCGCTCGCATCGCTGCCAGGCCGGCAGGCGGGGTAATGGGAGAGCTGCCCAGGGCGAAAACTGCCCCTTTGAATTCGCCGCTGGTATAGACCGATCCAGCATCGGTTGCGACGCTTTCTGGCGTTGCGCGCATGCTCCAGGGCGACAAGGCGCCGACGGCGTCCGCATAGGCCTTCTTGTGACTCACCACCATGTGCAGGACGGCGATTGCGTTTTCGGAGGTCGCCTCGGGCGCGAGCCGCATGCCGACGATGCAGTTGGTGGCGCAGTCGATCGCGGCGCACAGCCACCACCGCCCTCGGGCTATTTCGTCTTGCATCTCGGCTGGCAAATGATCCCAAGCGCCCGCTTCGACGGCCAGCGTCTGCAGGGATACCTTCCAGTCGTCCATCTCGATGCGCTCAAAAGGGGCGCGTGACGTCGAGGCCCGTCGTGACGATCGCGAAATGCTTTTTCGCGGCGTCAACGCCAAAGGCGCCTGCATAGATGCGGAAGGCGTCGAGTTTGGCGATCTCGGCGTAAAACGTCTTGTTGCACGGGCGGCGATGCGGCTTGAGGCCCGCAGTTTCCCGATGCGCGTTTAAGGTATCGATGTCCGCGTTCAGCAGTTTATATTGCCCGACCTTGGACACCTTGCGCTCGTCGGCGAATTCGGCCGCCCGATTGATCATCAGATTCTCGAACTTCGACCGGAATTCGCCGCGTCCTGTTGCCGCAATTGCGATAGCGCTTCCGAAGCGCGGTCGGGCACATGCCGCCGTTTTCCAGCCGCAGGACCCAAATAAGCAGGGTCTTGCCGCAGGGCGGTTTGCGCGTCGAAACCAGATTGCCGGAACGCAGCGCCGCCGCTTTGCCGGCTGTCAGCGCTGCGATCTCTTCCTGGATAACGGCGATCGCGCGCTTCCTTGAGGCGTCGGAGCGCGACGCCTCGCCAGCGTGCTCCATTTTCATGAACCGCGTGCAGAATTCCCATCGCCAGATGACCTCCGGCTGTTCCTCTTCCGGGATGTCGGCGAAGGTGTCGGCGCCGCTATGCGAGCGGGCGAGAGACCTGCCTGGCGCGAACCAGTCCCTGTCGAAGCGGTATTCAGGATCTCCTTGGCGCGCTCGAAGTCGGCGTGCGAAAAGAATTCGGTGAGTTCGACCTGGTCGATCCGCTCGAACAGGATATGGCCGGCGTCGTCCGTCTTCAGGCAGCGGTAATGCACGCCGCCAATGCGGATCCGGTCCTGGGGCCCGAGCCGTAATGGGATGATGTCGTCGTCGAGCGTCATGGCGCGCCTCCGGCAATCGACAGGGCGCGCGCCACCATCGTCGGATAATCGATGCGCCCTGCGCTGACGACTTGCAGGAAACCTTCGTCGATCAGGTGGATGACGGCGGTAAAGCCGTCCCCTTCGAGGCCGCTTGCTTCGACCAGCGCCTCGATGGTTGTCCGCCCGTTAAGATCAGTGCAAAGCGAACGCAGCCTGGCGTCCGCCTCGGAACTGACTATGCGCCGAGACCATAGGATCAGCTTCGCATCGTGGACCCGATCGGCGCCGAGATGTCTGTCTGTCACGAGCAGATAAAGGTCGGCGCAAGCGGTCCCGACCTGGCGAGCGATCAGCTTCAACATCTCCGCCAGGCCGTGTTTTTCGGCTTGCTCGTGATATTTCACGGCCACCGCGATCTTTCGTCCGTCGCGCAAGGTGACCAGGAAATCGAATGTGTGCTGATGCACGCAGCCGTCGCTGTCGACGTACTCGACCGCTGGCGGCTGTTCCCATAGATCGGCGACGTCGCGTCGAGCCAACAAGACCGTCGCCGCTTTACCTTCCAGGATGTCTCGCAATGAATTCACACGCGGAAAGGCGCTCTGCCGACGAGGCCGACGCGACCGGCGCCCCCTTCTTCTGCCGGGGGAAGCTTTCGTGTCGCACGAGACGGCGCCGGCGGCCGCCAAAAATCGACGGTCGTTGTTTCGTGCTGTGCGCTGTCGGCTTGCTGTGCGGCGTTCGTCATTAGCGTCGGTCTCGATCGGCGGGCTGCAGGCGCAGCTCTCCCGCTCGCGGGAATGACCCCGCGTTGGGTAGGTTAGCGATGCCGGAAAATCGTCCTGCCGAAACGCGACTTGGCGCTTGAATGATGCCGAGTTCGCGTGCGATCCTGACCTTGTTTAGTCGGTCAGTTTCGCTTTGGCGGGACATGGGAGCCGGTTCCGTTGGCGCGGAGCCGGCTTCTTATTTTCCGAGGTTTGTCGGTGGGTTGGTCAGAACAATTCGTTTTTTCTCCGTGGCTCTATTTCAAATGTCAGGGCAATTTTCGAAATCGGAAAGCGAAAAAATTGAGTCAGACCGACGGCTTACCCTAAGTCATTGACTTAATTCATGATCTTCATGTGCCGGGATACGGTTCACCGTCGAAGTTATTGTCCTCTGTCAGATCGCCCTCGGCGACCGGATCGTGAACTTCGATTCGCAACCGCCCGGCAATCTCCCTCACGGCCTCGGCCTGTTTTGCATCGAGTTGGCGCTCGCCTTCGCTCCGCATCGGATCGAAAGTCGCTCGAATCGACTTGAGCGTCAGGAAATTCTGGAGTGTGAGTATCCGCGCCGGCGCGATCACGCCCGAGCGGTCAACGACCAGGCCGTCGATCGGATCCGAGGTGGCGGCCGCCAGGAACGCGCCGGCGACATCTTCTCGGCCGCCGTAGATCTGTTGGCCGATCTCGGCAGATCCTGCCGGGTGAAACAGTCGACGATCATGCCGGCTTTATTCTCGAAACGGCGGCCGCCATGGCCCGCCCGGCGAAACGAGATGTCGACCGAGCGCAGCACGCGCTCGAAGGCGTCGACCGCGTGGGCGTCGGACAGGAAAAGTCGAAATGATGCGCTGGTCGGGCATGGACAGCAACTCGGTGGAGATCGAGGCGTGGGCTTGCGTCTCATAGGCGAGGAGGGAGAAGGAGCCTGTCAGGATGCGTCCTGGGAAAACTTAACGCCACAGCGCCCGGAAGAAATTACCAGCGGCCACTGGCAAGCGGCCAATTTTCAGCCCTGGCGATCGCCGTAGCGGTCTGCTGCTGCGCTTGCAGCCGCTCCGCAGTGCGATCGAGTTCGGCTCGGGCGCAGAAAAGTCGCGTGCCAGGCTTCTGTTTTGGGGGAGCGCGGTCCATGGATCGAAACGGCGTTTTCCGTGGCGAGGGTCGGTGAAATAAGGTTACTCATTACGGTAGTCGCGGCCCTCCGACCGGCTTATTCACGCCGCCGCGGCAATCGGCGTTATCGCGCTCCAGGGCGCATTGTATGCGTCCACAGTGCCTGTAGCTTGTCCAGTTGCTTGATATGTTCAGATGGGAAGGATTTAAGCATGCCCAATTTCCACAGAAATCAAGAATTTTATAACAGGTGTGGAAACTGTTGTCCGGAGGCAATTTGCGGGATTGTGAAGGGAAGGTTATTTTGCAATGGGACCGCCAATGGCGATCGAGCAGGAGATCCTGTCATCTGCGGCAAGTCTTCGAGTTTGTTGCTGCGGCCTTGTATCGCGTCTCAACGGCTCCGGGCGCGAGTTTGAACAGCGCCGCGTCAGAACCATTCGGCGCCCATGCCCCTCGGACCCCAATCCCGCCTGTAAAAGCAGGCTAAATCTGAAACCAGTCGCGGGTTCTCTTGTGCCAGCAGTTTCGCTCTGCGAATTTCGTCGTGTCTGTATCCGAAGCCGAGTTTGAAGACGCCCTTCGAAAAACCAGACCAACAGTTGCCCAACGGTCGTAACGGACATCACACGCAAGCCGCTCTCCGTCCCGATCCCTCTTCCACTCGCTACTTCGCTCTACGCGTCCGTGATCTGATGAGACGAATGCGAACTCGTCTAAATACGACTGAAGCCTCGGCTAATCTGCTCTTAAGCAGTTCAATACCTTCTGGAGATGGCTTTACCTGTCCCCTTCGACCATGAACTCTGAAGCATCCAAAAACGTCAATGGATGCCACGCTTTCCGAATCTTCATGAAAGACGATGACAAGCTCTACGTCGTCGTCAAAAACTGAATTCCATTCAGGGTTTCCCAATACCTTGCACCTGATTTCGTTCCCAGCGAAACGCCAGTCTTTGAACACGCGAAAGAATCCATCGTCAAAACGGAACGCCTTCGCTTCCTTCTCAGCTTCTCGGCGCCTGCGCTCATCCAAAGTCAAAACACCACAGATCCATTGCTCGCGGCCTTGAAATGCGCCAGGCGGCGCGTCGCGCTGGTTAGGAGCGGCGGATGCCAGAGGTTCGGATGGGCGTGTGCTCGGCGGTTGGGGCATGGGGCGACCATCCTTGAGGCGAATGAATTAAAAGCGCCTGCAGCCTCGATGGCGGCAGGCGCTTTCATTTACGTCGAAACTTCACTTCCAGTACCGCGCGCTAAGTCGGCTTGCGGAAGAACTTCAGTTCCGATCATTTGCGGAAGAACCTCAGTTCCAATCGCGGAAAGACATTGGTCTTTTGCGGACGAACTATGCTCCGCGGCACATGATGGTGGTGCTGCTTTGCTGAGGACAA
>CAWFBN010000146.1:0-19432 GCA_963813955.1 uncultured Alphaproteobacteria bacterium
GCGGCGGGTGCAATGTGGATTGCTTCGCTTCGCTCACAATGGCGTGGGCTTTTGTATGAATCCATCAGTCTCGCGCGCAAAAACCCGCGCAGGGAATTGCCGAGGAGGAATTCGCCGCGCAAATCCTCCGGCCGCAGGATATTTTCGCGCGCCTTTTCCTTCGCCAGCAAATTGGCGCGAAAAACGCCGGGGAGCAGGCCGCAGGAGACAGGCGGCGTCAGCAAGTCGCCATCGCGCTCGATGAAAATATTGGTCCGCGCGCCTTCGCAGACCTCATCGCGCTCATTGAGGAAAACCACCTCGTCGGCGCCTTGCGCCGCCGCCAGCGCCTCTTCGTAAAGGTCGCGCCGCGTGGTCTTGTGGCGCAGCAGCGGATCGCGCGAGTCGAAGCGCGTCGCGGCGATTGCCGACCCGCCAGATTTTTCCCTCGGGCTCCGGCGTAAAAGGCGCGGTGGACGCTTTCGATCGCGCCATCCGCGCGAAGAATGAGCCGTACGCGTAAATTCGTCGCTGGCGGTTCGGCGCAAGCCTGCGCCAGCGCCGCGTCCCAATCTGTTGCGGAGAAAGCGAAGCCCAGCGCCGCCGCCGAGTTTTTGATCCGCTCGAAATGGCCGTCGCGCAGAAAATAGCCATCCGCGCGCGTCCACAAAAAGGTTTCGATCAATCCGTCAGGAAGCGCGCCTTCAGCAGACATTCCTCATATTCCTCCCGCGCTTGCAAATCCGCGACAATGGCCGAACCGACCGGACAGACCAGCCCGCCCTGCCCGTCCAGCGTCAAGGTGCGGATGGCGACGTTGAAACGCATGTCGCCATTCGGCGAGATCGTCCCGATCGCCCCGCAATAATTTTCGCGCGGCGCCGTTTCCAGTTCAGCGATGATTTCCATGGCGCGGATTTTTGGCGCGCCGGTGACCGAGCCGCAGGGAAACAGGCCCGCGAAAATTTCGGCCACGCTCAGGCCGGGGCGCAACAGCGCTTCGACGCCCGAGGTCATCTGATGCAGGGTCGGGAAGGTCTCGACGGTATAAAGGTCGCTGACGATCACCGATCCGAGTTCTGACAGGCGACTGAGATCGTTGCGCAGCAGATCGACGATCATCAGGTTTTCGGCGCGGTTCTTCTCGCTTTGCGCCAGCGCGCGCGCCAGCGCGGCGTCTTCCTCCGGCGTTGCGCCGCGCGGCGCCGTTCCCTTCATCGGCCGGGTCACGATGCGCCGTCCCTCGGTGGTGAAGAATTTTTCCGGCGATAGCGACAGGAGGGTGTCCCCGCCCAGCGCGACGATTCCGCCCAGTTGCACCGGTTGGCGCTTGCGCAAAAGCCGGTAGAGATCGAGCGGATCGCCGCTGCGCGCGCCCGACAAAAGGAAAGGTCAGGTTGATCTGATAGACATCGCCGGCGAGGATATAATCGCGGCAGATGTCGAAGCGTCGGCGATAGTCTGCAAAACTCCACAGCGGCGCCAGGTCCTCGACCGCCGCTGGCCCTGTCTCGGCGGGCGTCCAGTCGCGCGGGGCGTCGAAGACGCCGAATTGCAGCAGGGGTTTTCCGCGCGACGCTAGCAGGCGGGTCAGACGCGGTTCGAAGGCCAAACCGCATTCATAGGCCATCGCGCCTGCGACATGGAAACCGGCCTCGCTGGCCGCCTGAATCGCGGCCAAAGCCGGCGCGACCTCGGCCGCCGAATGGGCAAGGATGATCGAGCGCGGCTCGGCAAACAGCTGCGTCCCGCCCGTTTCGCGGTCCTCGATCAGGCAGAAAGGAGAAAGTTGCGGCACGATCCGATCCGTTTAGCGCGTCGGCGACGAATGGGGAAGCGCCTCGACGATTCCGCCGCATTTGTGTAGCAAGGGGACGAAAAGGATTTTCGCATGGCTTTGGTGTTGTTTTCCGGCGGCCAGGATTCCACCACCTGTCTCGCCTGGGCGCTCGAACGCCATGAGCGCGTCGAGACGCTCGGCTTCGACTATGGCCAGCGCCATCGCATCGAACTGGCGCAACGCGGGGTTCTCCGCGACGCTCTGGCCGCGATCAAGCCGCAATGGGCCGGGCGGCTGGGCGCGGACCATGTGCTCGACCTCTCCGCCCTCGGCGCGATTTCCGACACCGCCCTGACCAGCGGCAAGGCGATCGAAATGGGCGCGAAAAACCTGCCCAACACTTTTGTGCCCGGCCGCAACCTGATTTTCCTGACTTTCGCGGCGGCGCTGGCCTATCGGCGAAGCCTCACCCGCATTGTCGGCGGCATGTGCGAGACCGATTTCTCCGGCTATCCCGATTGCCGCGACGACGCGATCAAGGCCATGCAGGTGGCGCTCAACATCGGCATGGAAAGCCGGTTCGTGGTGGAAACGCCGCTGATGTGGATCGACAAGGCGCAAAGCTGGGCTTTGGCGCAAAATCTCGGCGGCGACGCGCTGGTCGAGGCGATCGTCGAACATAGCCACACCTGTTATCTCGGCGAACGCGGCCAACGCCACGCCTGGGGCTATGGCTGCGGCGCGTGCCCGGCCTGCCGCCTGCGGGCGCACGGTTTTGAGGCATGGAGTGCGTCTCGTGCTTGACAAGACGCCATCGCCAGGCCGGCAAGGCGCGCTGCTTTCGCTGTTGCGGAAGGAATGGCTGCTTCCCATCAGCCTGGGAACGAGCTTCGCTTTCTTCCGCTGGGGCGACAGCATTTTTGCCGCCCTTGAGCATCCGCTCGGGCGCGTCATCGTCTTCCTGTGGTTGTTCGGCGTTATTCTGGGCTCGGCGTTGACGGTCGTGCGCCATGCCGAGACGCTGGCGGAGCGCCTCGGCGAGCCTTATGGCACCCTCATCCTGACGCTGTCGGTCACCTTTATCGAAGTCATGAGCATTTCGGCGGTGATGCTGCATGGCGACAATAACCCGACGCTGGTCCGGGACACGCTGTACGCCGTCGTCATGATCATTCTCAACGGCATGGTCGGCCTGTCGCTGCTGGTCGGCGCCTGGCGTCACCGCGAGCAGAGCTATAATCTGCAGGGGGCCAACGCCTATCTCAGCGCGGTCGTGCCGCTGGTCGTGCTCAGCCTGGTGCTGCCGACCTTCACCGTCACCACCAAGGGGCCGACGCTTTCCAACGCGCAACAAGGCTTTTTCGTCTTTGCCGCGGTCGGGCTTTACACCGTCTTTCTCGCGATGCAGACCGGACGCCACCGTGGCTATTTCACCCTTACGGAGGATTTGGGACAGGAAAAGGCCCGCGAAGCGCGACAGGCGCCCCTTGCGTGGCCCGCCTTCATGCTCGCCGCCTATATGGCGCCCGTGGTTATCCTGGCCGAACAGTTGGCCCATCCGATCGACTATGTGATCGAGACCCTGCAGATGCCGACCGCCTTGGGCGGCATCGCCATAGCCGTGCTGGTGGCGACGCCCGAGGCGACCGGCGGCGGTTCGCGCCGCCGCCGCCAACCACTTGCAGCGCTCGGTCAATATCTTTCTCGGTTCGGTGCTGTCCACCATCGCCCTCACCGTGCCGGCGATGATCCTGATGAGTCATTTGACCGGGCGCCCCTTCATTCTGGGCGTGGAAGGCGCCGATCTGGTCCTTCTGCTCCTGACGCTGGCCGTGAGCTTCCTCACTTTCGCCAGCGGCCGCACCAATGTCATTCAGGGCGCGGTGCATCTGATCCTTTTCGGCGCTTATCTGCTGCTCATCTATCAGAATTGATCTCAGCAAGAAGCGGTCGATGTCGTCGCCAGCAGCATGGCGACGCCGTCGGCGAGCAGCATCCCGGAGATCGGCTTGCGCAGCAGGCTGAAGGGACCCGTGAAACTCTTTCCGACAGCAAAAGCCGTCACGTCGCCGGCATAGCCGGTGAGCAGGACGGCGGGCATGTCCGGCCGGCGCTCCTGCGCGGCCCGGATCAGCGCGACGCCGTCCATGCCCGGCATGGAAAGATCGGAGACAAGCGCATCCACGCGCTCGCCCGCATCCAGCAGCGCGAGCGCCGCGGCCCCGCTCGCGACGGGGATGACCGTATAGCCATGGCCCGCAAGTTCCGCCGCCAGCACCTGACGGACCGGCTCATCGTCGTCGACGAGCAGGAGGCGATGGGTCGTGGGTCTGGCGGGAGCGGGCTTTGCTTGCGGCGCGGCCTCGCTGGCCTCCCCGGATGCGGGAAGCCACAGCGTCACTTTCGTTCCCATTCCCACTTCGCTCTCGATCTGCAACGCGCCGCCGGATTGTTCAGCGAAGCCGCGCGCCATCGACAGCCCGAGGCCCGTTCCCTTGCCCTGCTCCTTGGTGGTGAAAAACGGCTCTCCGGCGCGCAAGAGCGTCGGCTCGTCCATCCCGGCGCCGGTATCCGCGACGACCAGACGAACATAAGCGCCCGGCTCCAGATTCATCGGGTGATCGGCGAAAACATTTTCCGCGCTTGCCGAAAAGCTGATCGCGCCATCGCCGGAAAGGGCGTCGCGCGCATTGGTCGCGAGATTGAGCAGGACCGTCTCCAACTGGCTCCGGTCCGCCAGAACGGGGGGAAGGCCCTGCGGCGCGTCGAGTTTCACCGTGACCGAGGCGCCCATCGTATGCATCAATACTTCCTGCAAATGATGGAGCATTTCCACAGAATCCAGCGGCGCCGCTTGCAAATCGCCCCGGCGCGCGAAGGCGAGCAGGCGAAGGGTGACGGAGGCGCCGCGCCGGCCGGCATCTTCAACCAACTCGGCGAAGCGCTTGACCTTGGCGGGATCGTCCGCGTTGCGTCGAATCATGAAGGCGCCGCCCGAGACCGCCTGAAGAATGTTGTTGAAATCATGCGCGACGCCGCCGGCGAGTTGACCGAGCGCGCCGAGTTTCTCGGCTTGAACGAGACGCCCTTGCGCCGTCTGGCGGGCCAGTATTTCTTCGTGGACGCGGACTTCCAACTCGGCGTTGAGGCTTCGCAACTGTTTTTCCGCCTGCCGCAGCGCGGTCACATCGTCGAAATTTTCCATCACCGCGCAGGGTCGCCCTGTCGCGTCGCGTCGGACCGCCTTTCGCGCGGCGACCACGATTCGTGTTCCGTCACGGCGGGATTGCGTCAGGTCGCCTGACCATTCGCCGTCGGCCAGCAGGGCCGCCTCGACCTCCGGCCAAGGCGCCGGAAAACGCGTCTTGAGCAGGTCATGCGTCGATTGACCCGCTGCTTCGGCCGCGCTCCAGCCATAAAGACGTTGGCAACCGGCCGACCAGAAGCGGATCCTGCCGTCGAGGTCGCGCACAAGAAGGGCGCCAAGATCGAGCGTGGCGACAAGATCCCGCAACTGCGCTTCGCGATCCGCCAGAGCGGTTTCGGCCGCGCGTTGCGCCGTGACCTCCACGTTATTGCCGAACCAGCGCAGGATGCGCCCGCTCGCATCGCGATAGGGCGCGACGCGGGTCAGAAAAGGCCGATAGTCGCCAGCGGCGCTGCGCAGCGGCAGGACCATGTCGAAGGGCTCGCCGGACGCGAGCGACGATGCCCAGCGCGCGAGCACCGCATCGAGCGTTTGCGGATCGTGAACCTTTTTCCAGCCCCAGCCTTTCATTTCGGCTGCGGTCGTTCCGGTATATTCATACCAGCGGCGATTATACCAGGTGATGTAGCCGGTCGCGTCGGCGATCCAGCATAACACCGGCATATTGTCCGCCAGCAGACGGAATAGTTCGACGGGGCTTTCCTCTGCGACGCCGCTCTGCATGGAGGCTCCAAGGCGCAATGCGAGATCGCGCTAACACTGGGACGTCGCCTCCTACATAATAAATTTTGTTTGAGCAACAAATAGTTATAGCACAGCAACCTTTGGCGCGGATGTCTAGAGCGCCGCTCCCGCCAGGATAAGCTTGGCCGCATCGACGTCTTCATCTCGCAATTCATTGACCGCCAGCGCCTTTTCGATGGAGGCGAGCAGCGTGTCGGCATCGAAAGGCTTGACGATGAAACCGACCGCGCCCAGCTCCATGGCCCGCTTGACAAGTCGGAAATCGGCTTCGGCTGACATCACGATGACCGGCAGGAGCAAGCGTCGCTCGGTGACTTTCAGCAGCAGGTCGATGCCGGTCATGACCGGCATGCGCATGTCCGTCAGGATGCATCCGTTGTCGCCGAGCTTGACTGCGTTGAGGAAATCCAGCGCCGAGCCAAAGGTTCGAACGTCAAATCCTTCAAGCCGCAGCAGGAATCCGGTGGATTCGAGGACGCCCGGGTCGTCGTCGATGATATGAACCTGCTGCCTGACGCTCATGACTTGCTCTCCCGGTGACCGAGATCGTGCTGATTAGGTGATTTATTTAATGACGCTGAGCTGCAATATGGTCTTTTTGAAGTTATCGGCTTCATCAGTCTTGATCTGTTCGTTTCAAAGCTTCGGTTTAAGCGAGATGACGCAGGGTGTTGCCGCAATGAGACGCCCGGCACAGTCCAAGCTACCTTGTCGCGGCATATTCGTCAAACATGACGTGCTCGCGAACCAGGGTCGTCATTGCGAGCGGAACGAAGCCATCCACCCTGGCCACAACCGCAAGCCATGGATTGCTTCGCTTCGCTCGCAATGACGGGGCCATGTCAATACAGGCGAGAACGCGCGACCTCGGGCGCCCCGGCCAAGCCCTGCCGGAAGCCATGCGCCGGATAGGCGCCCAGGATGGACACGGTCTCGCTGAAGAAGCGCAACTCCTCCAGCGCGCGGGCGAGATTGGCGTCCTGGGGATGGCCCTCGACATCGACGAGAAATTGCGTCGCGGAGAATTCGCCATTGACCATATAGCTTTCCAGCTTGGTCATATTGACGCCATTGGTGGCGAAACCGCCCAACGCCTTGTAGAGCGCCGAAGGCACATTGCGCACCCGGAACACGAAGGTGGTGATCATCGGTTCGTCGTCGCGGCGGGCGCCGAAAGGCTCGCGGGACAGGATCACGAAACGCGTGGTGTTGTGATCCTCGTCCTCGACAAAGCGGGCGAGCACGTCGAGCCCGTAAATATCGGCGGCCAGTTGCGGCGCCAGCGAGGCGCGGCTCTTGTCGCCCCATTCCGCCACTTCGCGCGCCGACCCCGCCGTGTCGCCGGTCGTCACCGCCTTCAGCCCATATTGCTTGATGATCTTCCGGCACTGGCCGAGCGCATGGACATGGCTGTAGACGCTGCGCAGGTCCGCCAAACTCGCGCCCTTGAGGCCGAGAAGGTGAAAATGGATCGGCAGGAAATATTCGCCAATGATATGCAGGCCGGCGTCGGGCAGGAAATGATGGATGTCGGCGACCCGGCCCGCCAGCGAATTCTCGATCGGGATCATGCCCAGTTCGGCCCGCCCTTCGGTGATGGCGGCGAAGGCCTCCTCGAAACTGGCGCAAGGCAGGGTATTCCAGCCGGGATAGACGTCGGAACAGGCGGTATGGGAGTTGGCGCCGGGTTCGCCCTGGTAAGCGATGATCTTGGTCATTGGGGAGTGTGTCCGTTCAGAATATTTCGCGCGCGTTCGAGGTCGTTTGGCGTGTCGACGCCGAGAGGGACCACGTCAACGATTTCCACGTCGATCCGCATGCCAGCTTCCAGCGCGCGCAATTGTTCGAGCTTTTCCCGCTTTTCCAACGGCGAGGGCGGCAGGGCGACAAAACGCTCCAGCGCCGCGCGGCGATAGGCATAGAGGCCGATATGATGAAACAACTCGCCTTCGCCCCAGGGCGCGGTCGCGCGGGTGAAATAGAGCGCGCGCATCCTGGTGGGGCCGAGTTTTGCGCCCACCGCCTTGACCACATTGGGGTCGGTCCGCTCCTCCTCGCGAAGAATCCGCGCCGCGAGCGTGGCGATGTCCACCGCCTCGTCCTGCAAGGGCAACAGTGATGCGCGCACGCTGGCGGGGTCGATGGTCGGCAGGTCGCCCTGAAGATTGACGATCACCTCAAATCGCCGTTGCGGGTCAAATTGCCGCAAGGCTGCGGAAATTCGATCCGAACCCGAGGGCAGATCGGGGTCGGTCGCCACCGCCTGCCCGCCCGCGGCGACAATCGCCGCGACGATTTCCGGGCCATCGGCCGCCACCAGCACCGGGCCGATGGCCGCCTCCATCGCGCGCCGCCACACCTGCACGATCATCGGCGCGCCGCAGAGTTCGGACAGGGGCTTGTTCGGCAGGCGAGTCGAAGCCATGCGGGCGGGAATAACAACGAGAGTGTTTGGCGACATGAGCGGGAAACCGGGCGGCGGTTGCGAAGAGTTTTGGCCGATTTTCGCTGCTTATACGTGTTGCCAACCGGGGCGCAAAGCGTTTATCAAAAAGTGTCACGCGGAGGCTGCGGCATGAAGTTTACCGATTATCTCGATTATCAGATTTTGGGTGCGCTTTGCGGCGCCATCCTGTTCGCGCTTTTCGTCGGTTTGTTAGGCAATGGGCTGATCCGAACGGAGACGCCGGACAAACCCGGCTTCGATCTGCCGAGCGGCGCCGCCGCGCCGGCAAAAGCCGCCGCTCCCGCCGAAGCCGCTCCGCTCCCGACGTTGCTCGCCAAAGCCGATCCCGCAAGGGGCCAGGCGCTGACCAAGGTCTGCGCGACCTGCCACAGCTTCGACAAGGGCGGCGCGGCCAAGGTCGGCCCCAATCTCTATAACGTGGTCGGCCGCGCCAAGGGCAGCGAAGCCGGTTTCGGCTATTCCGACGCGATGAAGGCCAAGGGCGGCAAGTGGACTTTCGAGGACCTCAACGCCTTCATCACCAGCCCCAAGGCTTTTGTTGAAGGCACCAAGATGGGCTTCGGCGGCGAACCAGACGCAGGCAAGCGCGCCGACATCATCGCATATCTGCGTACGCTGTCCGACAACCCGGCGCCGCTGCCCGCCGCAAACTAAGGCTGGCCTGTCAAGTTTTTGAAGCCGGGGGCGCGCCTCCGGCTTTTGCTTTTTTACGGAGGCCTAGCGCGCCGGGATCAGCCCGCGGATTTCGCCCGACGGATTATTCGCCGTATGGATATTCACATACCAGCCGCCGTCGGTGAAATCCTTGACCTGCTCGGGCGTCAGGACCGCCGAACCCTTGACCGGACTGACGGGAGGGACGCCCTTCTCGCCGATCCACACCGCGATCGGGCCATTCTTGCCCGGCAGGGCGGGGCCATGGAAATGCGCCATGGTCGCAGGCGCGCTGAGGCCGCTGAACTCAACCGTCCAGGTCAAATTGCGCGTCTCCGGATCGAAGGTTAGCTTGGCGGTTCCCTTGGCCGGGGTCTGGACCGGCGGAACTTCAACCGCGCCCGAAAGCGGGACGGTCATCGACTTCGGCTCGGCCATGGCCGGCGCCATCGAAGCAGGCGTCGCCAAAAACACGCCGGCCAGAACCAGACAACGCCGCGAAATGAACTTGGACATGGAAATGAACTTGGACATGCATGTCTCCCTGTTCGCGAGCGCTCGCGCCTGGCGTGCGCCCCAACGATAACGTTCGCCGCAGCTTATGGTTCGCGGCGACGGGCGGAACGATGGTCGAGTTTGAGCATTTATCCCGCGCCCGGCAAGAACTCGGGTTTCACGCTGGCGTCCGGGCGCAAAAACGACATAATGGCCCCAGAATCTTTGCTTTTCCCGTCGAGGCCGCTTTGCATCCTTTCGATAAACTCACCCTCACGCGACGCGCCGCCCTTCTGGGCGCGGCCTCCCTGCCCCTGTTTGGCCTTTCCGCCTCTGGACTTCCCGCGCGCGCCGCGACCGAGAGCAAGGACTGGCGAAGGACTTACGGCCTGTCCTCCTTCGGCGATCTGAACCAGCCGGAAAATTTCTCCCATTTCCCCTATGCGCGGCCTGACGCGCCCAAGGGCGGCTCGTTGATCATGGAGGCGGTCGCCACCTCCTATGATTCGCTCAATGGCTTGATCCTGTCGGGCAATCCGGCCATCGGTCTCTCGCTGATCAACGACAGCCTGATGGCCGGCAGTCTCGACGAGGACAACGCCATTTATGGTCTCATTGCTCAGGCGGTCGAAATTTCGGGCGACAAGAGCCAATATCGGTTCCACCTGCGCCGCGAGGCGCGCTTTCACGACCATTCGCCGCTGACCGCCAAGGATGTGGTCTTCTCGCTCAACACCCTGCGCGAAAAAGCCCATCCGATCATCCGCCAACTGCTGCGCGATCTCGATCAGGCCAAGGCCGAGGCGGACGACGTGGTGCTGATCACCTTGCGTCCGGGATTTGGCCGCGATTCCATCCTCAATATCGCCGGCCAGCCCGATTCTTTCCGCCGCCTATTACGCGGCGCATCCCTTCGAGCGCGCCGGCATGGACAAGCCGCTCGGATCGGGCGCCTACAAGATCGGCGCCCTGGAGCAGGGGCGCTATATTTCCTATGAACGGGTCGGCGGATTATTGGGCCAAGGATTTGCCGGTCAATCGTCGGCCAGAATAATTTCGAACTCATCCGCTACGACTATTTCGGCGAGCGCGCCGTCGGCTTCGAGGCCTTCAAGTCCGGCGCCGTCAACCTGCACGAATCCGCCACCGCCTCGGAATGGGCGACCGGCTATGATTTTCCCGCCGTGCGCGACGGCCGCGTGAAGAAAATGGAAATCCCCGACCGGCGCAGCCCCGGCTTCCAGGGCTTTTTCTTCAACATGCGCCGCCCGGTCTTCAAGGACCCGCGCATCCGCGAGGCTCTCGGCTATTGCCTCGATTTCGAATGGTCCAACCGCAATCTTTTTTACGGCGCGTATAAGCGCACCGAAAGCTATTTCGAGAATACCGACATGAAGGCGGAGGGCCTGCCCTCGCCCGAGGAATTGGCCCTGCTCGAACCGATGCGCGCAAAACTGTCGCCGGACGTCTTCGGCAAAGCCGTTTTGCCGCCGGTGTCGGACGGATCGGGGCAGGACCGGGCCTTGTTGCAGCGCGCCAACACGCTGTTGAAAGAGGCCGGCTGCCAGCGGCAGGGCACGCAATTGCGTCTGCCCGACGGCTCGCCCTTCACCTTCGAAGTGCTGGAATTTTCCAACGCCTTCGACAAGGTGGTCGAGCCCATGTTCAAGAACATGCGCCTGCTCGGCATAGAGCCGCGCCTGCGCGTCGTCGATTCGGCCCAATACAAGCAACGCATCGACAATTTCGATTTCGACATGGTCACCGACCGGAAAATCATCGGCGGCGTGCCGGGCGAAGAATTGCTGGCCTATTTCGGCTCGAAATCCGGCCAGACGCCGGGCGGCCTCAATCTGGCCGGCATCGACGATCCCGCCGTGGACGCGCTGGTCGAAAAGGCCTTGCAGGCCAAGAGCCGCGCCGAACTGGTGGTCATCTGCCGGGCGCTGGACCGGGTGTTGCGCGCCGGGCGCAACTGGATTCCCAACTGGTTCTCGCCTAACCGCCGCGTCGCCGCCTGGGACTTTTTCGGACGCCCCGATCAAGTGCCGAAGCTCGATCTCGGCATCATGAACCTGTGGTGGTGGGACGCGGAAAAAGCCGCCGCCGTGAAGGCCAAATCATGATGCGGGACGCCGCTGATGCTGGCCTATGTCGCGCGACGAATCTTGCTGATGATCCCGACCCTGTTCGGGATTTTGGCCCTGTCCTTCGTCATCGTGCAATTCGCCCCCGGCGGCCCGGTCGAGCGGGTGCTGGCGCAGATGCAGGGCCAGGATTCCGGCGCGACCTCGCGCTTCGGCGGCGGCGCCAATAGCGCCATCGCCGGCGCGCGGGGCGGCGCGGCGTCGGAATTTTCCGGCAAATATCGCGGCGCGCAGGGGCTCGATCCCAAATTCATCGCCGAACTGGAAAAGCAATTCGGCTTCGACAAGCCGCCGCTCGAACGCTTCTGGCTGATGATCCGCAATTACGCGATGTTCGACTTCGGCCGCTCCTATTTCCGCGACGCGCCGGTGCTGCAACTGATCAAGGAAAAACTGCCGGTCTCCATGTCGCTCGGGTTGTGGATGACTTTTCTGTCCTACGCCATCTCGATTCCGCTCGGCATCGCCAAGGCCCGCCACGAGGGCGAGAAATTCGACATCTGGACCTCCGCCGTCATCATCGTCGGCTACGCCATCCCGAGCTTTCTCTTCGCCATATTGCTGATCGTGCTGTTCGCCGGCGGCTCGTTCTGGCAGATTTTTCCCTTGCGCGGCCTGACCTCCGACGATTTTTCCCAGCTTTCGCTGCTCGGCAAGGTCAAGGATTACCTCTGGCATATTTTCCTGCCGGTGACGGCGCTGGCCATCGGCGCCTTCGCCACCACGACTTTCCTCACCAAAAACGCCTTCATCGAGGAAATCCGCAAGCAATATGTCATCACCGCGCGGATGAAGGGCCTGACCGAGCGGCGCGTGCTTTACGGCCATGTTTTCCGCAACGCCATGCTGATCGTCATTTCCGGCTTTCCCGGCGCCTTCATCTCGGCCTTTTTCACCGGCGCGCTGCTGATCGAGACGATTTTTTCGCTCGACGGACTGGGGCTGCTGTCGTTTGAATCGACGCTCAACCGCGATTATCCGGTGGTCTTCGCCAATCTCTATATTTTCGCTTTGCTCGGCCTCGCGATCAATCTTCTGTCCGATCTCACCTATGCCTGGATCGATCCACGCATCGATTTCGAAACGCGGGACGTCTGATGGCCGCGCTCACGCCGATCACCCGCCGGCGCCTCGACGCCTTCAAGCGCAACCGGCGCGGGTTTTACGCCTTCTGGATTTTCGTGTTCTGCTTCGTCGCCTCGCTCGGCGCGGAATTCATCGCCAACGACAAGCCGATCCTCGTTTCCTACAAGGGCGAATGGCTGTTTCCCGCCTTTGTCGATTATCCGGAAGACAAATTCGGCGGCTTCCTCGCCCAGACCGATTACCGCGACCCGGTGATTTTCAAGGAGATCGAGGCCAATGGCTGGATGATCTGGCCGCCGATCCGCTATTCCTACGACACCCATAATCTCGCGCCGCCGACTGCCCGCCCCCTCGCCGCCGACCTGGACCCTGACCAACGCGCAATGCGCCAATGGCAAGACTTTTGAAGGCCAGCCGGCGCAAAATTGCAGCGACATCGAATGGAACTGGCTCGGCACCGACGACCAGAGCCGCGACGTCGCGGCGCGGTTGATCTACGGCTTCCGCATTTCGGTGCTGTTCGGTCTGTTGCTTGCCGGCATTTCCTCGGTGGTCGGCGTCGCGCGCCGGCGCGGTGCAGGGCTATTTCGGCGGCTGGACCGATCTGATCATGCAGCGTTTCATCGAAATCTGGTCGTCGCTGCCGAGCCTCTACCTGCTCATCATCCTGTCGTCGATCATCGCGCCGAGCTTTTTCGTGCTGCTCGGCATCTTGCTCGCCTTCTCATGGGTCAATCTGGTCCATGTCGTCCGCGCCGAATTTTTGCGCGCCAGAAACTTCGATTATGTGCGCGCGGCGCGGGCGCTTGGGCCTGTCCAATCGCAAGATCATGCTGCGGCATGTGCTGCCCAACGCCATGGTGGCGACCCTGACCTTCCTGCCCTTCATCCTCAATTCCTCGATCACCACCTTGACCTCGCTGGATTTTCTCGGCTTCGGCCTGCCGCCCGGTTCGCCCTCGCTCGGCGAATTGCTGTTGCAGGGCAAATCAAATCTTCAGGCGCCCTGGCTCGGCCTGTCGGGCTTCGCCGTCATCGCCCTCACCTTGTCGCTGCTGGTGTTCATCGGCGAGGCCCTGCGCGACGCCTTCGATCCGAGAAAGACCTTCAGTTGAGTCTGTGGTAATTTAATCGCCGGGAGAGGCTCAGTGAACATGAACTCGTCCAGACCGTCCTCCTTTGCGTTCGCGGACGACATTATCCAGGACATAAGAGAGCAGCGAGACGCTTGGGATGACTGAAGCGCAAACTGGCGCGCTCGCCAATGGAGTTTGCTCAGGTCGGTTGCCGCAGCTTCCTTCTCCCCTTGCGGGAGAAGGTGGCGCGAAGCGCCGGATGAGGGGGCGTCAGGCTCAGGACCGTGGAGGCCGACGACCGGAATGTCGCAAATCACCGGAACGGACCCCTCATCCGGCCTTCAAGCCCTTCTCCCCGCAACGGGGAGAGGGAATGAGCACCGATGCGATTTTAAGCGAGGCGCTGCGTGGCGTCTGACGATCTTCTCGACATCAGCGGCCTGACCGTCGCCTTCGGCGATGGCGATCCCGTGGTCAATGACATTTCGCTGACCCTTCAGCGCGGGCGCACGCTCGGGCTGGTCGGCAAATCCGGCTCCGGCAAATCGGTGACGGCGCTCGCCATCGTCCGGCTGCTGGCGCCCGGCGCGAAAATCCGCGCCGGCGCGCATCCATTTCCAGGGCGAGGATCTCGTCCCCGCCGAGGAAGCGAGCTTGCGAAAAATTCGCGGCGCGAAAATCTCCATGGTGTTTCAGGAGCCGATGACCTCGCTCAATCCGCTGCACAGGATCGAGCAGCAGATCGGCGAAATACTCGAATGGCATGGCATGGCCTCGCGCGAAAAACGCCGGGCGCGGGTGCTGGAGCTGTTATGCGAAGTCGGGTCTGCAGAACGCCGAGCAGCGGATGGACGCCTATCCGCATGAACTTTCAGGCGGCCAGCGCCAGCGCGTGATGATCGCCATGGCGCTCGCCAATCGGCCGGACCTGCTGATCGCCGACGAACCGACCACGGCGCTCGACGTCACCATTCAGGCGCAGATCCTGACCCTGCTCCGCGCATCTTCAGGCCAAGCATGGCATGGCGATCCTGTTCATCACCCATGATCTCGGCATTGTCCGCCGCATGGCCGACGATGTCGCGGTGATGCGGCAGGGCCGCATTGTCGAAACCGGCCCGACCGCCCAAATCTTCGCCGCGCCTCAGCACGCCTATACCAAAATGCTGCTCGCGGCCGAACCGAGCGGCGTCGCGCCGGCGGCCGATTCCGAGGCGCCGGAAGTGCTGGCGACGCAGGACCTGCGGGTGTGGTTTCCGATCAAGGGCGGGTTCTGGGGACGCACGCGCTCCTATGTCAAAGCCGTGGACGGCGTGTCGCTGAGCTTGCGCAAGGGCCAGACGCTGGCGCTGGTCGGCGAGTCCGGCTCGGGCAAGACCACCATCGGACTGGCGCTGCTGCGCCTGATCCGCTCGGAGGGGCGGATTGTTTATCTCGGCCGGAACATCGAGGGGCTGAATACGCGCCAGATGCGGCCGCTGCGCAAAAAAATCCAGATCGTGTTTCAGGACCCCTATGGCTCGCTGTCGCCGCGCATGTCGGTGGCGGAAATCGTCGAGGAGGGTCTGGTCATCCAGACCAAGGGCCTTTCCACGTCGCGAGCGGCGCGAAATCGTCGCGCGCGCCCTGTCCGATACCGGCCTCGACCCTGCGACCATGGACCGCTATCCGCATGAATTTTCCGGCGGCCAGCGCCAGCGCATCGCCATCGCCCGCGCTTTGGCGCTCGACCCCGACATTCTCGTGCTGGATGAGCCGACCTCGGCGCTCGATCGTTCGGTGCAGGCGCAGATGATCGATCTGCTGCGCGGCTTGCAGGAAAAGCGCGGGCTGTCCTATCTGTTCATCAGCCATGACCTGAAAGTGGTGAAGGCTCTGGCCTCGCAGATCGTGGTGCTGCGCGACGGCAAAATCGTCGAACAGGGCGCCGCGTCCGAAATTTTCGCCAATCCGCGCGAAAAATACACGCAGGAGCTTTTCGCCGCCGCCTTCGACCTCGACGCCGACGCTTTCGCAGCTCGGGTCTAGCGCAAAACCGTCGGCTTGACCCACCATTCGGGATGGCCGCGGGAAATCACCCGCGCCGCCGCGCCCGCCTGCCGGCAGGTTCGAACAGGGCGAAACAGGTGGCGCCGGACCCCGACATGCGGGCAAGCCGGCACCCTCGCGCGGCGGAAAGCACCGAGAGGACATGGCCGATCACCGGCGCGATGACGCAGGCCGCGTCTTCCATGTCGTTGCGGCCTTTCTTGAGCGCCCGCATCAGCGATTCGAAATCCATATTGCCGGCGATGACGGGATGCGGGCCATAGTCGACCGTTTCGCCCGGCTTGAGGCCGAGTTTTTGAAAAACCTCGCGCGTTTCGACCGCGACGCGCGGATTGACCAGAACAGCGAATAGCGGCGGCAGACGCATGGGCGGACCTAACAGTTCACCGACTCCGCGCATAAACTTGGCGCGCGGCGCCATGCAGACCGGAATGTCGGCGCCGGTTTTGCGCGCCGCGTCGAACAGGACGGGGTCGTTGACCGCGATGCCATTGGCCTCAGCCAGCAGGCGCAGCGCCGCCGCCGCGTCTGACGAGCCGCCGCCGATGCCGGCCGAAACCGGCAGGCGCTTGACCAGATGAAAATGCCCGGTGAGCACGTCCGGCCGCTCGACGCGCAAGGCGCGTTCGGCCCGCGCCACCAGATTGTCGCCGCCGTCACCCGCAGCCGTGGCCGTCGGTCCCTCCAGCGTGAGCTCGAAATGCTCCGCTGGCTCGAAACTCAGCAAATCGCCGGCGCCGGCGAAGGCGACGAAGCTTTGCAAGTCGTGGTAGCCGTCCAGGCGGCGTCCCTCGATATGCAGGGTGAGGTTGATTTTTGCGGGGGCGCGGGTGGCGAGTTTTTTGGGAAAAGTCATAAAGTCTGGATTTCTTGCAATCAGGAGATCGGGCTCATTCAACGTCGAGCGACACGACGCCCTTGGCGGCGCCATCCGCGCCTTGCACAATCTTGTCGATGCGCGCTTCGGCGCTTTTGAGCAGGCCGTCGCAATGTTTCTTGAGGCTCTCGCCGCGTTCGTAAAGGGCGATGGACTTGTCGAGATCGACATTGCCCTTTTCAAGCGCCGAGACGATCTCCTCCAGCTCTTTCATGGCGGCTTCGAATGTCAATTGGCCGACGTCTTCCGCTGCGGTCACTTTTGCGATCCTGTCGTTCGTTCCGTGAAACTATAGAGGGAGGCCCGCGCCGGGCGCAAGTTTCCCGACGTTTCACCCTCTGATTCCCACACGCAATCCCGGCGCCAGCCGCTCCTGCAAAACTTCGCGGCGGAAGCGGAACAGCGCCGCCGGGCGGCCTCCGGTGGCGTGCGACATCTCTCCGTCGCCTCGACCACGGCGGTGGCCTCGACCAGGCGCCGGAAATTCTGCTTGTGCAAATGGCGGCCGGAAATCGCCTCCGCCGTGTTTTGCAGCGCTGTGAGGGTAAAATTCTCCGGCATCAGTTCAAAGATCACCGGGCGATATTTCATTTTTGCGCGCAACCGGCCCATCGCCGTGGCGAGAATCCGGCGGTGATCGGCCTGCATGGCTTCGCCCAGCGGCGGACGCTCGCCGACCCCGGGCGCCGGTTCGCGGCCGTCGCGCGCGCTTTCCTCGACCAATCCCGCCTCATAGAGCAATTCGTAGCGGTCCAGCACATTTTCCTCGTCGAAGCGGTTGCCGTCCTCGCCAAACAGCAAGCGCACCCGTTCAACGCGGCTCAACCCGCGCCGCCGCGCCGAATCGGCGGCGTTCTTGCCATGCTCCACGAAGGCGCGCAGGCCCGGCATGATGCTGGAGTCGATGAGCGCCGGACGGCCGCGCCGCCAGTCCTCCCACGGAAAGAAACGATACCATTCGCGAAAGCCCGCGCCCGGCGCCGTGGCCAGTTCCTCGCCGAGAATGCGGGTCAGCGCCAGATAGCCGACCGAAACCTCATGCGGGTCCCGGCTGCCGGCGCGGCTTTGGCGGCCACGGTCGCCGAAGGTGTAGAGCTGCTCGACATAGCCCACTGGCACGCCGGTCTGCTTGGCCACCCAGGCGCGCAGGCCGATCTCGAAGGTGCGGTGATTGACCGGATCGAAGGGGCCGAAGGGCAAGGCCGCGCGCCCGCCCCCACCTTCTCCGCCGCGCGCCACCAGGATCAAGGGCGCGTCGCCGCGCACGGCGACAATCGCCGCCGCAAGGCCGATTTCAACCGGAACCGACGGATGGGAGATTTCGGTCATGCCGTCTCCATGCAGAAAACCTCTCCCTCGAAACAATCCCGGCCCCGCCCGATCGCTTCGACCGCCGCCGTCATCCGTCCTTCGCGCGACAGCAATGTGTCGGCCAGGGCGACCAGATGCCGGTTAGGCGTGGCGGAAGGCGACAGGCGGCGCAAGTCCCGCGCGAGTTCGATCTCGGGCTTCGATCCAGATTCGCGAATTCCATCTGACCAACCACGGCGTGGAACTTCGTCGACGTCTTATCTGGGCGAAGCGGGATTGCTTTCACCTGGTTCCGCCCGTCTTACCCAGGAAGCCAAGGATGCCTCTATGGCTCTCTCCGTCCGCCAGGACATTGAGAGAAAGCAGCTCCTCATCGAGCGGAAACGCAAGGCGCTGGACGCTCAAATCGCGGCGCTCCTCGGCTCCAGTTGGAGACCGGAGGAACTGGAATCGCGCCCTGAGCCATCGCGCAAGACGAGCTGAGAATCAGCAAGGCGGAACACGACCCGCGGGTGAGATGGGCCAGCAGCCGCGCCGCCGGTCGGCCGAAAGGCGGCGGCGCGGGCGCGAAGTCGGCTGGGGGACGGAAATGAAGACCCCGCCGGAACCCGTTGGCGCGCAGTCCCCGGAGTCGAAATGGGAGTTGCGGTTATACGTAGCGGGACAAACCGCGAAATCTCCTGCAAGCGTTCGCCAATTTGAAGCGCATTTGCGAAGAGCACCTGGCCCGCGAATACCGCATTGAAGTAATCTCTCGGATGCAAGAATCCCCAACTGGCCAAGGGAGACCAAATTTTCCGCCCTTCCCACCCTGGTGCGGAAGCTCCCCGAGCCCTAGAAAATATCGGCGACCTTTCCGATACCGAGCGCGTGCTGGTGGGCCTCGACCTTCGGCCCCGGCGGAAAGGGGTCGCGTGATGGCCAGGAAAACTAACGAAGTCAAAGCGTTCGAGAAAGCCCTGGCCGCTCAGCCGGAAGCCGAGCATTACCTTCTGCGCCTGTTCGTCGCCGTCGCACCCCGCTCTCGCCCGCGCCATCCAGAACATTCGGGCCATTTGCGAGGAAAAGCTGCGCGGCCGATACGACCTCGAAGTGATCGATATTTGATCAGCATCCCGAACAGGCCCGGCCGGAGCAGATTGTGGTTACTCCCACTTTGGTCAAGAAGCTCCCGCTGCCGGTCCGCAAACTCATCGGCGATTTGTCCGACCAGGAGCGCGTGCTGGTCGGCTTGGACATTGTCCCGCGCGCGAAGGACCCGCATGTCCCCTGAGATCTCGCCGCACGCAATCGGGAGCTCGAAAACCGGCTCGCGGAAGCCGAAGAGACCCTGCGCGCCCTGCGCAACGGCGAGGTCGATGCGGTTGTGGCTTCCGGTCCCGGCGGCGACCAGGTCTACACGCTCAAAGGGAGCTCGACGAAGCCTATCGCGTCATGGTGGAGGGGATGGCGGAAGGCGCGCTCACCCTGACGCCCGATGGTCTGATCTCTCTTCGCCAACGAACCGTTCGGCCGCCCTGGTTCGCAGTCCTCTCTCGAACGCGTGATCGGCGCCAGGT
>CAWFBN010000147.1:0-10631 GCA_963813955.1 uncultured Alphaproteobacteria bacterium
ATCTTGGATATTTCGCCCTGGCCGAATTTATGCCTAGAATTATGTCGTTGTTTAATATTATATTTTCAACTTCGTCCATGACGCGCGCGACCTCCATGCGATCAATTTTTGCCTAACTGCCATGCGTTATTCGCATTTCTGAAATACCCTCAAGCGACCGGGAGGACTGGCCTTTCATCGCAAAGACCGGTACGCCTCGCGTCCGCGCGACCGAATTTGCGCGCGACCCAATTTTGCGCGCGGAGGAATGATTATGGGGAAGATTGTCAGCGTCGACGTGAAGCATCAGCTTGGCGCGGAAGAGGCCCGGCGGCGGGTCCATGACGGCGTCGACGCCCTGAAGGAGAAAATACGCCGAGAAGCTGTCGATCGTGACCATCGTCTGGACCGACATGCACGCCGACATCAAGATCACGGCGATGGGCCATGCGCTGACCGGCGCGATGGATTTTTACCCCGAGTACGTGCGCGTGTCGCTGGAATTGCCGCTGATGCTGGCGCTGCTGGCGGAAAAGGCCAAGGGCATGATCGCGCAGCACACCGGCGATCTGCTCAAACTGCCGCCGCCCAAACAGGGATAAGCTTAAGCCGCCATGGAGCGCTCCGCCGTCATGCGCGCCGTCAAGGGGCGTGACACCAAGCCGGAGCTTTTGTGCGGCGGCTGTTGCGCGACATTGCGCCGGGCTATCGCCTGTGCCGCCGCGACCTGCCCGGCGCGCCGGATATTTGCTATATCGGCCGCAAAAAAGCGATCTTCGTGCATGGCTGCTTCTGGCACGGCCACGACTGCAAGCGCGGCGCCCGCGCGCCGAAAGCCAACGCGGAGTATTGGCGCCAGAAAATCGCGGGCAATCTTCTCCGCGATGAGACGCATCTGAAAAACTATGCCGCGATGGGCTGGCGGGTTTTGACCGTCTGGGAATGTGAAACGCTCGATGAGCCGGCGCTGACGGAAAGGCTGCGGGCGTTTGTCAGCGGCCCGTGAGTGCAACCGTCATTGCGAGCGAAGCGAAGCAATCCACCTTTTTTTGCAATCCGCGGCTTGGATTGCTTCGCTCCGCTCGCAATGGCGGATAAACCTTTTCACCCCTCCTCCGACGTGTTCGCCGCGCGCCGCGATGGCAGCAATTCACCCGTCCGCTCCAGCACCGGATAGGCGGAAGCCGCCACGATATGGCTATTGATCAGTTTCAGATCGCGCAAGAGATCGAGCCGGAGCGAACTGGCTTGCGCCTCGATCGGCGGCGCGGAGGCCAGGCTTTCAAAATGCGCCCGCGCCGCCTGCGACTCTGCGTCGCGGAAGACGATTTTCTCATCGGTCAGCAGGCGCGCGATGCGGGCATCCTCAGTCATGAACAGCGACCCCGCCATGCGCAGGTTGGCGGAAAGACGCTCCAGCATGACGCCGATTTCGCCCCGACCCGGCTCCGGGAAAGCGCCGGCGCGCTTCAACTGCTTGAGAGCATGCGGCAAGAAATTCCGCGCCAGCACGTCGCCCGCCTGTTCGATTTGCGCGGCGAAAGACAGGATTTCATCGCGGCGGCGGTGATCGGAAGCGCTCAACTCATCGCTGTCGAGCGAGGTCAGATAGGATTTGATCGCCGCGTCGAGTCGGTCGATCAGCGCGTCGCGGCGGCGGGTCCGGGCGGCCAGGTTTCTGTCGCCCTTCCTGATCGCCTCGCCGGCGTCCGCGATCAATTCCTGCAGCAAATCGGCGAGGCGCAAGGCCTCGCGCGCCGCCGCGCCCAGCGCCACAATGGGCGTCTCCCGCGCCGCGCGATCGAGATAAACGGGCACGGATGGGTCGGCGGGATCGTCGCGCCGCGGCAACAGCCAGCGCAGCAGGCGCGCATAGGGCGTCAGCAGCGGAAAAAACACCAGGGCGACCGCGAGATTGAACAAGGTGTGGAAATCGGCGACCACGCGGGCGTTGTCGGGCTGGAGGGTCACCATCCAGCGGCCGATGGGTGAAAGCGCCGCCAAAACCACCCCGCCGCCGACGATGCGCGTGAGAAGATTGCCGACCGGCAGGCGTTTGGCGGCCGGATCGTCGCCCGCGGGCCCCTCGATCACCGGATTGATCGCCGCGCCGAGATTGGCGCCCAGCACCAAAGCGAAGGCGGCGTCGGGCGGAACAGCTCCCCGCGCCGCCAGCGTCATGATGAACAGGATGACCGCGACGCTGGAATGCGCCGCCCAGGTCAGCCCCGCCGCCAAGAGCACGTCGACCAGAGGCTCGGTCGACACCGCGCCCAGCAGCAGGCGCAGGCTTGGCGTGTCCTCGGTGGCGGTCATGATCTGCAATAATTGCTGCAGGGCGAGAAACATCAGGCCCAGACCGATGAATACCCGCCCCAGATCGCGCGCCGGCGTGCCGGTATCGCGGCGAAACATCAACACGCCGATCAGGATCAGCGTCGGCGCCAGCGCCGCCACATTGAACGACAACAGCTGGACGACCAGCGTCGTGCCGACATTGGCCCCCAGCATGACGGCCAGAGCGGGAACCAGCTCCACCATGCCGGAAGCGGTGAAGCCCGTGGTCATCAATCCGGTCGCCGTGCTGCTCTGGAGCAGCGCGGTGACGCCGATGCCCGCCATAAAAGCCCAGAAACGATGCCGCAACGCGACGCCGAGAAAGTTCTTGAGCCTCGGCCCGAAAGCCCGCTGCACGCCGGTCTGCACCATATGCGAGCCCCACAGCAGAAGAGCGATGGCGCCGGCGAGATCGATCAGCGTGAGCGGAAAGGTCATGGCTGTTCCTTCCGGGAGGGTCCATGTTCAAACTTCGGTTGGCGATGGGAAGTTGCGCCCGCCTTCGCCAAACCGCCAACTTGGAAACCGGCGCACAAAAGCCTAAAAGCGGCCAACTTAACGTCGCACCGGATGGCCGTCATGACTTCAGCCTATGCTCCCCTCTTCCCGCTCGGCAAGGACGAAACGCCCTATCGCAAACTGACCGACCAGGGCGTGCGCGTCGAAAAATTCGATGGCGAGGAAATATTGGTGGTCGAGCCGGAGGCGATCCGCCTGCTGGCCGAAGCGGCGATGAGCGACATCAACCATCTGCTGCGTCCCGGCCATCTGGCGCAACTGGCCAAAATCCTCGACGACCCGGAAGCCACCGGCAACGACAAGTTCGTCGCCTATGATCTCATGAAAAACGCCAATATCGCGGCCGGCGGCGTTTTGCCGATGTGTCAGGACACCGGCACCGCCATTGTCATGGGCAAGAAGGGCCGCCGCGTCTTCACCAAGGGCGGCGACGAGGCGGCGCTTCCGCAAGGCGTGCGCGACGCTTACGAGAAGAAAAACCTGCGCTATTCGCAGCTCGCGCCGATCTCGATGTTCGAGGAAAGAAATACCCGAACCAATCTGCCCGCCCAGATCGATATCTATGAAGAGGGCGAGGATTATTACAAGTTCCTGTTCATGGCCAAGGGCGGCGGCTCGGCCAATAAAACCTATCTGGTGCAGGGCACGCCCTCCATGCTCACGCATGACCGGCTGATGGAAGTTTTGAAAAAGCAAATTCTCGGCCTCGGCACCGCTGCCTGCCCGCCCTATCATCTCGCCATCGTCATCGGCGGCCTGTCGGCGGAACTCAATCTCAAGACCGTTAAACTGGCCTCGGCGCGCTATCTCGACGCCCTGCCGACCGAAGGCGGCGACGACGCCCACGCCTTCCGCGATCTGAACATGGAGGCGGAAATCCACAAGCTGACTCAGGATCTCGGCGTCGGCGCGCAATTCGGCGGCAAGTATTTCTGCCATGACGTACGGGTGATCCGTCTGCCGCGTCACGGCGCCTCGCTGCCGATCGGCATCGGCGTATCCTGCTCCGCCGACCGTCAGGCGCTGGGAAAAATCACCCGCGACGGCGTGTTTCTGGAGGAGCTGGAGCATGATCCGGCCCGCTTCATGCCGCATGTCGATGAAGCGACGCTGGGCGGCGCGGTGGTCAACATCGACCTCAACCAGCCGATGGCGGATATTCTGGCGACCCTGACCAAATATCCGGTCAAGACGCGGCTGTCGCTGACCGGCACGATCATCGTCGCGCGCGATCTCGCCCACGCCAAGATCCGCGAGAGGCTGGAGATGGGCGAGCCCATGCCCGATTATCTGAAGAATCATCCGGTCTATTACGCCGGCCCGGCCAAGACTCCGGTCGGTTACGCCTCCGGCTCCTTCGGCCCCACCACGGCGGGGCGCATGGACGCCTATGTCGACGCCTTCCAGGCGGCGGGCGGCTCGATGGTCATGCTGGCCAAGGGCAATCGCTCGGCGCAGGTGACGGAAGCCTGCAAGAAGCACGGCGGCTTTTATCTCGGCTCGATCGGCGGCCCGGCGGCCCGGCTGGCGCAGGATTGCATCAGGAAGGTCGAGGTATTGGAATATCCCGAACTCGGCATGGAGGCGATCTGGAAGATCGAAGTCGAGAATTTCCCGGCCTTCATCGTCGTCGACGACAAGGGCAACGATTTCTTCAAGGCGCTGAACCTTTCATGAGTTCGGTCGAAAATCCGAAGTCGGACAGGGATGTGATGGAGCAGCGCATCCGGGCGCTGCTCCAGATGCGCGAGGACGGCGATTTGGCCGGACTGATGAGCCTTGCGGCGCCTGATATCATTTACGACATCAGGGGAAACTGGGCGGCGTTTCCCTTTTCCGAGCCGGTGCGCGGCAAGGAGATGACAGCGCAGGCGCTGGCGATGGTTGCCATGCATTGCGAGAATCTCGGCAATGTCCTGCATGATATCGTCATCGACGGCGATCGGGTCGCCTTGCGGCGCACGGCCACCATCCGCCATCGCGGCACCGGGAAGGTGGGACCCGTCGCGATTTCGGATTTCGTTCGTTTCCGTGACGGGTTGGTGGTGGAATTGGTCGAGAGCGCCGATCCCGTCGCATTAGCCTGGCTTGAAAGCAGCGACTAGGCAACAGTCAGCGAAAAATTTCGATTCTGACGCGGCCATTGGCTTTGCGCGATAAAGCCGTCGCGGGAGGCGCCGCCTTCGAGATCTGACTTGCGCGCGGCGCCGCATGACGGGTTTCTTCCGGTGGGGCGTGCGATAACTTTATGCTCGCCCGCCAACGGTCCCGAACGGGCAAGGCAGTTGTTATAGGCGTCGGCGTCGGAGAATTTGGCGCAGGGGTCGGCGGCGGCGGATGCCGCCTGCGCCCCGGCGAAAAACAGCGCGAACGCGAGGGCGAGGCGCATGAGGACTAGCGCCGCCTGAATCCGATGAAATCGGATCGGCGCTCCAAGTTTTTTGTTCTTACGCGTTTCTCTTCACGCGAACCGGTATCCACTTCGCTTGAAAACGCTTTAGCGCTTGGCCGCGACCAGCGAGAAGAAAGCGCCCTGCGGATCGAAGACATTGCGCGATCCAGGCGCCGCCGGGCACTTCCTGCGGGCCCATTGACGATCTTGCCGCCGCCCTTTTCGACCTTGGCGATGGCGGCGTCGAGCGCCGGGAACGGTCAGATAATAATTCCAGAACGGCTGCGGGATCTTTGCGGGCCGCGCATCATGCCGCCGACCGGCATGCCGCCGGTGGCGAACATCTGATAGACGCCCATCGGCCCCATATCCAGCGCCTGGGCCTTGGTCCAGCCGAATTTTTCCGCGTAAAAGGCGAAGGCGTCGTCGACATTATCGGTGAAAAGCTCATGCCAGCCGACATGGCCGGGGGCCATGGGCGGAATCTCCGCGTGAGCGGCGCCGCTAGATCGGTCCACAACCCGAAAACCGCGCCCTGCGGGTCGGAGACCACGGCGAAGCGGCCGATGCCTGGCCAGTGTTTCCGCCGTCGCGAAAAAGCTTGCCGCCAGCGGCGACGATGGCCTCGACATCGGCGTCCACGTCCGGCGTCGAAATATAGCCGAACCACGACGGCCGCGCGCCCTGCGCCTTGGCCTCGTCCGGCAGCAGCATCAGGCCGGCGGCGCTGTGGCCGTCGATGGAGAAATGCGGTAATCGCGCGTCGTCCGGGCTCCGAACAGCTCCAGCCGATGACGTCGCCATAAAAAGCCTGGCGCCGCCTCGACATCGCTCGTCAGCAGTTCAACCCAGCAGAATTTCCCGACCATTTCGCTCTCCCGGTTAGCCTCGCAACATCGCGCCCGGTCTTCTTGCCGGCCTCCGCGACGATTTTTGCCGCCACCGCTTCGATTTCCGCGTCGGTCAGCGTTTTTTCGCGCGGCTGCAAGCGTCACGTTGAGCGGCGACCGATTTCTTGCCCTCCGGCACGCCCGGCGCCCGCATAAAGATCGAACACGCCGACATTGACAATCAGATTGCGGTCCGCGCCCTGCGCCGCCTTGATCAGATCGCCGGCCTTGACAGGTCTGTCGACGATGAAGGCGAAATCGCGCTCGACCGGCTGGAAATCGGACAGATCCAGTTTCGGCTTGGCCTTGGTGGGCTTGGCCTTGGGCGCCGGCATGGCGTCGAGCAGTGATTTCGAAAGGCGACCAGCGGTCCGGTCGCGTCAAAAGCCTCCAGCGCGCGCGGATGCAATTCGCCGAACCAGCCGACAATGTTTTTCGGGCCGAATTGCAGCGTCGCCGAACGGCCGGGATGCAGAAAGGCCGGGCCGCCGGGCACGAGCTGCACCGCATTGCGCGGCGACGCCCAGCACCGAAAGCAGCGCGAACAGGTCGGCCTTGACGTCGAACACATCGACCGGCGCCGCCTTGTCGTCCCAATGGCGGCCGGCGCCGGCCGGCTTGGCGGTTCCGCGCCGCAGGCCGGCGGCGGCGATGAACTGGCCGTCCTCGGCGTCGGTCTTGAAAACCTGGCCGACCTCGAACAGAGCCACATCGCCAAAACCGCGCGCAAAATTGGCTTTCGCGGCGGCGATCAGGCCGGGCAGCAGGCTCGGGCGCATGTCGGAGAGATCGGCGGCGATGGGATTGGCCAGGGCCAGTTCCGGCGCGCCGCCGCCAAACAGTTCGGCCTGCGGCTTGGAGATGAACGACCAGGTGACGGCTTCGACCATGCCGCGCGAGGCCAGCGCGCGCCGCGCCGCGCGCACGCGGCTCTGCAACAGGGTCAGCACCGGGCCGGACATCGCGCCGTCGCGCTCCAGCGGAGTCGGCGTGATGCGGTCGAGGCCGGCGAGGCGGATGATTTCCTCGACCAGATCGGCCTTGCCTTCGATGTCGGGGCGCCAGCTCGGCGCGCGCACCTGGATGTGGTCGGCATTGCCGGGCTGCGCCGCCACGGCGAAGCCGAGCTTTTCCAGCGACGCCGGCCATTTCGCCGGATCGAGGTCACGCCGGTCAGGCGCTCGACTTCCGAATAGGGGAAATCGATCGGCGCGGCGGGCTTCGGGCAGGGCGCCGGCGACGGCGATTTCCGACGCCTCGCCGCCGCAGAGCTCCAGCACCAGTGCGCGTCGCCAGTTCCAGGCCGGGCAGGGTGAAAGCCGGATCGACGCCGCGCTCGAAGCGATAGCGCGCATCCGAGACAATGCCGAGCTTGCGGCCGGTCTGGGCGATGTTGGCGGGGTCCCACAGCGCCGATTCGATCAGCACGTCAGTGGTGGTCTCGTCGCAGCCGGTGCTCTCGCCGCCCATCACGCCGGCGAGCAATTCGACGCCTGTCATCGGCGATGACGACCATGTTTTCGTCCAGCGCATAGGTCTTGCCATCGAGCGCCAGCAGGCTTTCGCCCGTTTTGGCGCGGCGCACGACGAGGTCGCCCGCGACCTTGGCGGCGTCGAACACATGCAGCGGGCGCCCGCGATCGAAGGTCAGGAAATTGGTGATGTCCACCAGCGCGTTGATCGGGCGCAGGCCGATGCTTTTCAGGCGCTTCTGCAGCCATTCCGGGCTGGGGCCGTTCTTCACGCCGCGCACCAGACGCAGCGCGAACAGCGGGCGCGAGATGCGCGTCCTCGGCGGCAAAATCGAGCTTGACGTCGACCGGGCAGGCGAATGCGCCGGCGACCGGCGCGATCGGCGGCTCGTTGAGTTTGCCAGGCCCGCCGCGGCGAGATCGCGCGCGATGCCGAACACGCTCGGCCGCGTCGGAGCGATTGGGCGTGAGGTTGATTTCGATCAGCGGATCGTCGAGGCCCGGCCCAGGCCGCGTAGGCGACGCCGACCGGCGCGTCGGCGGGCAATTCGAAAATGCCGGCGTGATCGCCGTCAAGGCCGAGTTCTTCCGGCGAACACATCATGCCGCCGGATTCGACGCCGCGAATGACGCCCTTGGCGATGGTGATGTTTTTGGCCGGAATATAGGTGCCCGGCGCGGCGAAAACGGTTTTCAGGCCGGCGCGGGCATTGGGAGCGCCGCAGACGACCTGCAAGGGCGCGGCCTCGCCGACATCGACCTGACAGACGCGCAGCCGGTCGGCGTTGGGATGCTGGCGCGGCCTCGACGATCTCGCGCGATGCGGAAGGCCGCCAGCTGTTTCCGCCGGATTGTCGACATGCTCGACCTCAAGGCCGATGCTTGTCAGCGTCTCGACGATCTCAT
The DNA here is from genome assembly GCA_963813955.1 of uncultured Alphaproteobacteria bacterium. Classification (GTDB taxonomy): domain Bacteria; phylum Pseudomonadota; class Alphaproteobacteria; order Rhizobiales; family Beijerinckiaceae; genus Rhodoblastus. The sequence goes on from CAWFBN010000147.1 coordinate 8,496, forward strand.
CGAGCGACGCCTCGGTCTCGAGATGGGTTTTCAGCCAGGAGAGGGTGAATTTCATGTGCTCGTCTCAACTGCTTGCCGCTCGTCATTGCGAGCGTAGCGAAGCAATCCATGATCGATCTTGCGACTGCAGCGTGGATTGCTTCGCTGCGCTCGCAATGACGGAAAACTCAGCTCGACGGCCCACCGGCCAGCGACGGCAGGTCGAGCGGCCGGAAACCGTAATGCGGCAGCCAGCGCACATCGGCCTCGAAGAAGGGGCGCAGGTCCGGCATGCCATATTTCAGCATGGCGATGCGGTCGATGCCCATGCCCCAGGCAAAACCCTGGAACTCGTCCGGATCGAGGCCGCAATTGCGCAGCACATTGGGATGGACCATGCCGCAGCCCAAAATTTCCAGCCAGTCGTCGCCCTCGCCGAAGCGCATTTCGCCGCTTTTGCGCGAGCACTGGATGTCGACTTCCGCCGACGGTTCGGTGAAGGGGAAGAAGCTCGGGCGGAAGCGCATCTTGACGTTGGGCACTTCGAAGAACGTCTTGCAGAATTCTTCGAGAATCCATTTCAGATGGCCCATATGCGCCTTGCGGTCGATGACGAGGCCTTCGACCTGATGGAACATCGGCGTGTGGGTCTGGTCGGAATCGCAGCGATAGGTGCGGCCCGGGCAGATCACGCGGATCGGCGGCGGTTTCTTCAGCATGGTGCGCACCTGCACCGGCGAGGTATGGGTGCGCAGCAGCTTGCGCTCGCCGTCTTCCTTGCGGTTGAAGAAGAAGGTGTCGTGCATTTCGCGCGCCGGATGGCCGGGCGGGAAATTCAGCTTGGTGAAATTGTAATCGTCGCTTTCGACATCCGGCCCTTCGGCGATGGAAAAGCCCATGTCGGCGAAAATGGCGGTCAGTTCGTCCATCACCTGGCTGATCGGATGGATGCGGCCGGTCTCCAGCGCCGCCGGCGCGGGTCGGCAGGGTGACGTCGAGCGTTTCGGACGCCGAGACGGGCTGCAAGCGCCGCTTCCTTCAGCACGGTTTTTGCGGACGGCCAGCGCCTCGCCGACCTGTCCTTCAGCGCGTTGATCTTCGCGCCTTCGGTCTTGCGCTCCTCCGGCGACATTTTGCCGAGCGTGGCGAGCAGCGCCGAAATCGAGCCTTTTTTGCCGAGCGCGGCGACGCGCACGGCTTCCAGCGCCGCTTCGTCGCCGGCGCCGTCGATGGCGGCGAGGGTTGCGGTTTCGAGTTGGGCGAGATCGGACATCGGCGAAAATTCCGTCGGCGTTTCGGAAGCCGCGCGTAATGCCACGCGCGTCTAGCGAGATAAAGCAAAAAAGCCCGCCGGGTCGCGGCGGGCTTTTGCGCGAAGATCGCCGCTGCGGCCGGCAACGCAATCAGGCGGCGGCGGTTTCTTCCACGGCCGGCAAGGCGGCCTTGGCCTTTTCCACGATGGCCTTGAAGGCCGCCGGCTCGGAAATGGCGAGTTCCGACAGAACCTTGCGATCCACTTCGATGCCCGGCCTTGGCGAGGCCGTCAATGAAGCGGCTGTAGGTCAGGCCGAATTCACGCACGGCGGCGTTGAGACGCTGAATCCACAGCGAGCGCATCGTGCGCTTCTTGACCTTGCGGTCGCGCGTCGCATATTGCATCGAGCGATCAACGGCCGCCTTGGCGGCGCGGATGGTGTTCTTGCGGCGGCCATAGAAGCCTTTGGCGGCCTTGAGAACTTTCTTGTGCTTGGCGTGCGAAGTGACGCCGCGTTTGACGCGAGCCATGGATGATCTCCAGAAACGTTGAAACAGAACGGACGGGCTGGAGATCAGCCGTTGGGGAGGAAGTACTTCTTCACGTTGTCGCCATCCGTCTTGAACATGACGTTGGTGCCGCGAAGGTTCCGGATCTGCTTGTTCGTGCGTTTGATCATGCCGTGACGCTTGCCGCGCTGGGCGTAGACCACCTTGCCGGTGCCGGTGATCTTGAAGCGCTTTTTAGCGCCCGATTTGGTCTTCAGCTTGGGCATTTTGCTCTCTCATTGTGTGGCGGCGTGAGCCGCGCATTTTGCAGCCTTGCGGCCTATCGTCTCGAAACGAGCGAAAACAATCCGCCACGGCAGCCCTTTACTGGCCGGGCGGATGAAGCGGGGCTTA
>CAWFBN010000148.1:0-67582 GCA_963813955.1 uncultured Alphaproteobacteria bacterium
ACGTTCGAAAAGATTGGAGTAGAAAAGGTATTTATAAGCTATGACAAAGACAAGGTGGGTCAAAAAGCGGCTCAAGTTCTTGCGTCGAGGATTGGCCTTGAACGTTGTTACAAGATTATATTACCAGATTTTACAGTCACTACTGAATCTGGAGAGATTAAAGGCAAAGACCTTAACGAATGGTGTGTTAGCGGAAATGGAAAAGCAGAGCTTTTGAAGAAGTTAAAAAGCGCAACGCTATTTGATGTTGATGGATATCTTCCACAGGGAACGCCCTTGATGAGTTCGAAGATGAATTAAGTACCAAGGGTGCAGCACAGAAATATACATGGCCTATTCTACGTAATGAATTTGGACCTATTGTACAATTTGACGAAGGTGACTGTGTTCATATGTCTGGCTGAAGAGAAGGTAGGAAAGTCTAAGTTCGCCATGAATATGCTGGAATACATGGTGGATACTTACAAGGAAGATGGGGTATTATCTGCCTTGAAATGACAAGAGCCAAGCAAGCGCCTATGTGTGGGTGCCACCGAGACGAGGGCGGAGGGGGTGTTCGTCTGCGGCTCCGCCTCCGGTCCCAAGACCATCGCGGAGTGCATGACCGATGCCGCCGCCGCCGCTGCCCGGGTCCACGAGTTCCTCACCTCGGGCGGGCGCGAGGACGTCGCGGCGGCGACCGTCGACCCGGCGCGCTGCGTGGGCTGCGGAGCCTGCCTGCCCGCCTGCCCGTTCGGCGCTCTGAGGCTCGCCGATCGGGTGGCCGCGGCAGCCTGCCCAGGCAGCGTGCGCCCCGACGCGCCGGTCGCCGTGGTGGACGCCGACGCCTGCCGGGGCTGCGGCATCTGCGCGGCCAGCTGCCCGGAGCTCGCCATCCAGCACTCGCTCGACGACGCCACCATCGTCGCCCGCCTCGCGGTACTCACCGCCGGCGTGGACCGCCCGGTGATCGGTTTCACCTGCGCCGAGTGCGCGTCCGCCGCCTTCACGCTGAGCGGCCTCCGCCGTGATCGCTACCCGGAACGCGTGCGGGTGGTCGAGCTGCCCTGCCTGGGCCGGATCAGTGCGCTGCACCTCGTCGAGGCCGCCCGCCTCGGCGCCGCGGGCGTCTTCCTCGCCGGCTGTGTCGACGGCCAGTGCCAGTACATGAGCGGGGATCGGAGGGCCGCGGAGCAGGTGGCCCTGGCCACCGAGCTGGTGCGCCGGTCCGGCCGCATCATGCCCATGGAGCAGTGGCGGCTCTGCGCCGTCGATCACCCTTCCGTGGGCCACCGCATCCAGAGCTTCTGCACGCGGGTCGACGCGGCCCGTGCCCCGGCCCGGGAGGTCGGGCAGCCCCTCGACGCTCCCGCTGGGGACCGCCCGGCTCCGGCGGGGGTCCGCTGATGCCTCCCGTCGCCGAGGACACCCGTGAGGCGGTGGAGGTCCTGGCAGAGAGCTGCCGCTCCTGCTTCCAATGCGGCCGCTGCCGCAGCGCCTGCCCGCAGGGCCTGGACCTCGCCGACGGGCCCCGCGCCGTGGTGCGGCTGATCCTCGCCGGCGACGTCGCCTCGCTCCTCGCCTCCACCGACGTCTGGCGCTGCAGCGAGTGCGGGGCGTGCACGGAGGCGTGCCCGATGGGCGTCGATGTGGCCGGGGCGCTCGCCGGGGTGCGCCGACTGCAGCGTGCGGCGGGCGGGCCTCGCTGCCCGGAGCGGAGCGGCGCGGAGATCGCCACCCGCCAGCTCCGGCGCCGGCGGAGCGTCGACGGCCTCCGCCTGGGCCTGGCCATGGCCGTCCGCGGCTTCCTCCCCCATCACCGCGCCGGGGCCGTGTCGGCCGGGGCGCGCGCCCTCCGAGGTCATCTGGCCCGCCCGGAGCCCCCGGCCGCCACCGCCGGCGGCGGCAGCCTCTTCTATCCCGGCTGCGCGCTCCGGGCCGACCGCGGCGCGTACCGCGCCACTCGCGCCCTGGCGGCCGCGGCCGGGCTGCGGCTGGTCGAGCCGGGCGGCGCCCGCTGCTGCGGGCATCCGGCGCGGGACGCGGCGGCGCGGCCCCCTCGCTTCGAGGAGGCGGTGCTGACCGCCTGCCCGGCCTGTGAGCGGTCCCTGGCCGGGGCCGGCAACGCGATCGCCCCGGTGTGGGGCGCGCTGGTGGAGCGGGCGCGCCGCGGCGAGTGCGGGCTCAGCGCCCGGGGCGCGCGCTTCGTTCCCTACGTTGGCTGCCTTTCGGATCGCGACCGGACCCTCGCCGTGATGGCCGAGGCCGCCGAGCTGGCCGGGGTCGAGCCGCTGATGACCCATCCCTCGCTGCACGCGACCTGCTGCGGCGCCCTCGGAGGCGTCTACCGCGGGCCGAGCCAGGGGGTGGCCGAGCTGGTCCGCTTCGCCGCCGAGAAGGGGGCTCCCATCGTCACCCCGTGCCTGCTCTGCCGCGACAACGTGGGCTCGGCGTCACGCCTTGCCCGGGCCGGCGTCGCGGTCCACTTCTGGCCCGAGTACTTCCGGGCGGGGCCGGCCACCGCCCCGGCCCCGGCGGCCACCGCGGGAGCGGCGTCGTGAGCGCGCACGACCGGGAGTTGCTGCCGCCGGTGGTCGAGAGCCCGCGCGAGGACCCCTACGCGACCATCGCCGAGAGCGCCTTCCAGGCGCCGAAGGCGCTGCCCGACCTGGCTCGCCGGATCCTCGCCGACCCGCGCATGCACGACCACGGTGAGGGATTCCTCTCCTGCATGCAGTGCGGCATCTGCACCTCGGGGTGCCCGGCGGCCCGCTTCGCCGACTTCTCGCCCCGCGAGATCTCCCGGCGCGCCCTCGACGGCGACCCCACCCTTCTCGAGGACGACTTGGTCTGGCTCTGCTTCTACTGCTACACCTGCCAGAGCCGCTGCCCGCGGGGCAACTCGGTCGCGGTCATCAACCAGGTGATCCGCGGCCTCCAGGTGGAGTCCGGCTACGGCATCCGGCACGTGGCGATGTTCGCCGACTGGGCCGTCCAGTTCTACGAGAAGGGGATGGGGGGCACGCCGGCCGAGTTCCTCCCCGGCATCGCCAACGCCTTCGGGCCGCGCTGGACGGAGTTCATCGAGCACCGCGACGCGATGCGCGAGGAGCTCGGCCTCGGCACCATGTACCCCTCGGAGTGCGCGGCCCAGGAGATGCGCGTGCTGATGGACCGGACCGGGTTCACGGCGCGCCTGACCGCGATGGGGGCCTCCCCGCAGGACGGGGCGGCGGTCACGCCGTCAGATCGCGACGCTGGTACGCGAGCACCGACAGGCTGAGCAGCACGATCGGGCAGGCGAGGAGGAGCAGCAGCCCGGACCAGGGCACGCCGTTGGCCAGCACTCCCGAGCCGCCGTCCCAGTGGAAGGGGGAGATCGCGTTGGCGACGCCGGTGAGCCCCGGGACCAGCGCCCCGATGATGTCGAGCGCGTAGAGGGCGACCGCGAGCGCCGCCGCGATCCCCCCGCCGAGGCCGACTGAACCGGTGGCCGAGGAGACGAGGAAGGCGAGCAAGCCGAAGCCGGCTGCCATCAGCGCCACCGCCAGCAGGGCCATGGCGAGGTGGCTCAGGTCCACGCTCAACCCCTGGGACGGCCCGATCACGGCGATGAGCACCCACAGCGCGGCGGCCACCACGAGCAGCGGGAGCAGTGCGCCGCTGGCCTTCTCGAGGGCCAGCCGGCTGCGCCGCACCGGCGTGGAGAGCAGCAGGTCGATGGTGCCGTTCTGCTCCTCCCCGGCCAGGGCGCGCCCGCCGGCCAGGACTCCCATCACCAAGAGCAGCGCCGGCACGATGATCGAGAAGAGCTCGGTGCCGAGGTACCCCGCGGGGGAGAGGTAGTCGACGCCGGAGCCGATGAAGGCGTCCCGGAATCCCTTGGGCATGCTGTCGAGGAGCTGCTGGACCCCGGCGCCGCTGGTGCGGATGGTGGGGTAGAAGAGGATGTACATCGCCCCCAGCAGGAGCGCGCCGGCGGTGCATCCGAGCAGCGAGCGGCGGTGATCGGCGAGCTCCCGGCGCAGGATGTCAGCGTGCATCCGCGGCCTCGGTGCGGTAGTAGTCGCGGAACACCTCGTCGAGGTCGACCTCGGCGCTGCGCAGGGCGTGGACCCGGAAGCGGGCGGCGGTCTTGACCACCGCGTCGAGATCGCCGCCGGCGGTGATGGTGAGCGTGTGGCCGCTCGCTGTGACCTGGGAGACCCCGGGGATGCCGGCGAAGACGGCCGGGTCGACCGGCTCCGAGAACTCGATGGCGAGCATGTGCCGCCCCTGCTGGGCGAGCTCGTTGACGTCCTGCACGGCGACCAGGCGGCCCTGGCGCAGGATCCCGGCGCGATCGCAGAGCCGGGCCACCTCGGGGAGGTCGTGGGAGGAGACGAAGACGGTCGCGCCGCGGTCGCGGGCCTCGCGGATCAGCTCGTGGACGGTGCGCTGCATCAGGGGGTCGAGGGTCGCGGTCGGCTCGTCGAGGATGAGCACGGCCGGGTCGTGCATCAGGGCCTGGATGACCCCCACCTTCTGCCTCTGGCCGTGGGACATGGCCCCGCAGCGCTGGCCCAGGTCGCACTCCATCCGCTGGGCCAGGGCATCGACGCGCCGCCCGTCGACGCCTCCGCGCAGCCGGCCCAGGTAGTCGAGCAGCTGGCGCGCGGTGAGCCGCGGGTAGAGGCGCAGGTCCCCGGGGAGGTACCCGGTCCGCCGCCGCACCGCCACGCTGTCGGTCTCGCTGTCGAGGCCGAGGACGGTGGCCCGCCCGGCGGTCGGCCGGATCAGGCCGAGCAGGCAGCGGATGGTCGTGGTCTTGCCGGCGCCGTTGCTGCCCAGGTAGCCGAAGATCTCGCCCGCTCGGAGCTCGAGGTCGACCCCGTCCAGGGCCCGCGTGGATCCGTAGTCCTTGGTGAGGCCGGCACAGACGATGGCGCCCTGGCCGGCCGCCACCGCCATCAGCCCTTCTCGGCTTCCAGCTGGGCCCGCGCCTTGGCCAGTGCGGCGTGGGCGGCGGGGTCGAGCTTCGGGTAGTGGGGGTCGATGGCGGCGAGGGCGTCGACGATCACCGCCGACACCGCCACCCGGGCAAACCACTTGTGGTCGGCGGGGACCACGTGCCAGGGCGCCACCTCGGTGCTGGTGTGGCTCAGCACCTCCGAGTAGGCGTGCTGGTACTCGTCCCAGTGGGCCCGCTCGACCAGGTCGGCGGCCGAGAACTTCCAGTTCTTCTCGGGGTCGTCGATCCGCGCCAGCAGCCGCTTGCGCTGCTCGCCGGGGGAGAGGTTGAGGAAGATCTTGACCACCCGGATGCCGCTCTCGGTGAGGTGGGCCTCCCACTCGTTGATGGCCCGGAAGCGCTGCTCCCAGACGCCCTTCTCCCGGGTCTCGGGCGGCAGGTGCTGGCGGTCGAGGTTCTCGGGGTGGACCCGGACCACCAGCACCTCCTCGTAGTGGGAGCGGTTGTAGATGCCGATCACCCCGCGTGGCGGCAGCTCGCGCGTGTAGCGCCAGAGGAAGTCGTGGTTCAGCTCCTCGGCGGAGGGCACCTTGAAGCTGCGCACCCAGACCCCCTGGGGGTTGACGCCGCTCATGACGTGCTTGACCGCTCCGTCCTTGCCGGCGGCGTCGAGGGCCTGGAGCACCACCAGCAGCCCGTAGGTGTCCTGGGCGGCGAGGCGCGCCTGGAAGTCGGTGAGCAGCTGCAGCCCCGCCTCCAGCTCCGAGGCGGCGTCCTGCTCGTGGACGTAGCTCGCGGTGTGGCCGGGGTCGAAGCCGTGGGGCAGCTTGACCCGCGCCTCCGGGGGCACCCGCAGCTGGCGCGCCAGCCGGCGCAGGGTCGCGAGCTCGTCACTGGCCATGGTCGGTCCTCCGGCTGGTCGATCGCGCCGATTCTGCGCCCTCGGAGCGGGGCTCGGCCAATCCCGCGTCCTCGAGGAAGCGCATCTGCTCGGGGTGCATCGCGTGCGGCAGCCGCCGGAACCAGCCCCATTCGCTGGCCTCCGCGCTGAGCTGGACCGCCCCCGCGTGGCGGGTGGCGAGGAAGACAATGCCGACGGGGGAGTCCAATCCCTGCTCGGGGTGGCTCGGATACTCGATGCAGCCCAGCATCCGGCTCTCCGTGACCTCGAGGCCCAGCTCCCGCCGCGCCACCCTCGCCACGGCGTCGGCCAGCCGCTCCGCGAAGCGCACCGTGCCGCCGGGGAGGTGCCACATCCCCCGGCACGGATCGATCGCCCGCCGGGTGAGCAGCACCCCGTCCGCACCGGTCACCACCACCTCGACGGTGAGCCGCGGGACGCGGCGGTAGATCTCCCAGAACTCCTGCTCGGAGAGGGGATGCTGCTCGGGCACGTCGCGATCCTAGGGGGTCCCGGTGTCCGGCGGCGCGCCGGCCGTCGGGCGCGGGTCCTCGAGGGGCGCGCCGGGTCCCGGGCACCGGGCGCCCGGAGGTCACCACCCGGAGGCAGCACCCTCGGTCGTCCCGTCGGGAGGTGGCGGGGAGGCGAGGGTGGGCGGTGCCGGCGCCGGGCCGTCCTCGCCGCTGGCGGCGGACGCGACGTCCTCGAGCCGCTCCGCCACTGCGCACAGCAGCCGCGAGCACTGCTCGATGGCGCGGGCTCGGGTCGCCAGGAGACGGCGCTCCTGGTCGCGCAGCTGCTCGCTCTCGGCGGATGCCCCCAGTGAGAGGGAGAGCGCCGTGAGCTCCTGGACCACACCGTCGTACAGGCCCTCGGAGGCCTCGCGGCAGCGGCGCGCGCACCGAACCAGCTCCGTCCTGGCCTGGCCCGACACCACGGGCGCAGCCCCGGCGCCACTCATCGGGTGCGCTGGCCTCGACGGTGGGGACACAGCCTGCTCAACGGGCGCGCGGCACGCCGCGAGGCGCCGGCGAGCCCGACGGCGGTGGGGCGTGGAGAGGGGCCATCGGGGCATGACCGCGTCGCGACGGGGTAGCCTCCCCGGCGATGACGCTGCGCCTCGACCCGCTGGCCGAAGCCGACCTCGACCGCGTCCCGCGGCCCGATTTCGCCCGGGTGCGCCAGGCGCTGGCCGACCTCGAGCGGGGAGCGGAGGGACTGGACGTGGGGCCGCTGGAGGCGCGCTTCCGGCTCGACGCGACCGAGGTGCAGGACAGCGGGAGCGGTGTCGCCGGGGGATCGACGGCACCCGATGAGCCCTGGCAGGTGCTGGTCGTGGATGGGCACTGGATCGTCTTCCGATTGCTGTTGACAGGGGATCAGTACGTGGCCAGGATCGTGACCCGGCGCGAGCTGGCCCGAATCGTACGCGACCTCCCATGATTGTTGTCAACTGATGTGTGACAATGATGCACCATGCAGGTGATCAACCTCCGGGAGCTGCACCGCAATCTCGCTGACGTCGTCGAGGAGCTGGAGGCCACCGGTCGACCCGCCCTCCTCACTCGAAGCGGCCGGTTGGTGGCCGTCCTCTCCCCGGTGGACGAGGCGGCGCTGGGCCGGCACCTGCTGGGCCAGAGCCGCAGCTTCCTGGACGGGCTCGCCGAGGCCACCCGACGCGCGGCGCAGGGTGGCGGGGTGGAGGCGCGCCCCGCCTTCGCCGCCGCCCGGAAGCGGGAGCGGCGGGAAGACCCGACGCGCCCCGGCCCTCCCTGAGGCGGTCGCACACGCTCCTTCCCGTCGGGGCGCGACCTACGGCCGTGGCCGGGCTACGTCAGGCGGCTGGGCTACGTCAGCAGGATCTCCAGCGCCCCGGCGGTGTCGTCCAGATCCTCGAGGACGGCGTCCGCCGCCAGGTCCCGGACGGCGTCGAAGCCGTCCCGTCCCGTGCCCACGATCAGGCAGCGGACCCCGGCGGCCCGGGCGCAGCCGAGGTCGCGGACGGTGTCGCCGATCACCCAGACCTGTTCCGGGCCGTAGGTCTCGCCGCGCAGCTCCCTCACCCGCCTCAGGGCGATCGGCACCAGCAGGTCCCGCTCGGCGTGGTCGTCCCCGTAGGCGCCGACCGGGAGGTCGAAGAACCCGTCGAGGCCGAAGGCACCGACCTTGGTGGCGGCGTTGACCGCGATGTTCCCGGTCACCAGCGTTTGACGGACCCGGTGGAGGCTGCCGAGCTCAGCGAGGAGCTCGCGGACCCCGGGGTGGACGTGCCCCTCCCGACTGATGCGCTGCCTCCAACCGCCGAGGGCCCGTTCCGCCTCGGCCAGCGCGGCGGGGATGAGGGCCTCGACGTCGGCGGGCGGGACCCCGGCGCCGCGCAGCATCTCGCCGAGGATCTGGGGGTCGGTCCTGCCGCTCATGGGCAGGTGGGGGACGGCCTCAAGGCCCGCGGTACGGCACGCTCCCAGCTCCAGCGCCTCCCGGCCCGCCGGGCCGCAGGACACCAGGGTGCCGTCGACGTCCCAGAGGAGGAGGCGCGCCACCTCCTCCTGACCCCGCGCTGCCACTCCCCCTATCCGGTTCCGCTGCCGCCGCCGGCCAGCACCCGGCGCACGCCGCGGGCGATCTCCACGTCCTCCCGGGCGGTGACCACCGCGACTCTCACGGTGCCGCCGCCGGCACCGATCTCCCGGTCCCCGCCCTCCCGCTCGTTCGCCTCCCGGTCGAGGGCGATGCCGAGGAAGCCCAAGCCCTCCGCAGCCCGGCCGCGAATGGCGGGGGCGTGCTCGCCGACCCCTCCGGTGAAGACCAGGGTGTCGAGGCCCCCCATCGCCGCGGCCATCGAGGCGATGCCCGCACGCAGGCGGTGCAGGTAGACGCCCACCGCCAGCGCCGCGTCGGCGCCGCCGTCTCGCTCGGCCTGGAGGATCACCCGCATGTCGTCGCTGCCACAGATGCCGAGCAGGCCGGAGCGGTGCTCGAGCGTCGTCGCCAGCTCGGAGGGCGGCATGCCCACGTGCTCCTCCAGCCAGAGCAGCAGCCCCGGATCGATGCTGCCGGAGCGGGTCGCCATGACCAGCCCCTCGAGCGGGGTGAAGCCCATGGTGGTGTCGACCGAGACGCCACCCATCACCGCCGCCAGGGAGGCACCGGCGCCGAGGTGGCAGGTGACGATGCGCGTCTCGCCGAGGTCGCGCCCGAGCAGCTCGGCGGCCCGCCGCGAGGCGTAGGCGTGAGAGAGGCCGTGAAAGCCGAAGCGGCGCAGGTCCCAGCGCTGCCGCCACTGGGGCGGCAGCGCGTAGGTGGAGGCGGCGGCGGGGATGCGGGCGTGGAAGGCGGTGTCGAAGCAGGCCACCGCCGGGATCTCGGGGAGCAGTCGGCTGACCAGCTCGAGCCCTCGCAGCGACTTCGGCTGGTGGAGCGGTGCCAGGTCGGTGAGCGCCTCCAGGCGGCGGCGGACGCCCGCGTCCACCAGCACCGGCTGGGTGAACTCGGTGCCGCCGTGCACGATGCGGTGCCCGACGGCGTCGAAGGGTCCGTGGGCGGTCACCGCCGCGCGGAGAGCCTGGTCGTCGAGGCGGCCCACCGGGGCGTCGACGGTCTCCGACGCCACGGCGCGATCGGCGTCGTCGAGGACGGACAGCTTGAGGCTGCTCGACCCCGCGTTGACGACCAGGATGCGCACGGTCAGCGGCTTCGGGTCAGCTCAGAGCGACCAGGTCCAGTTGCGGATGTCGGGGGGATCCTCGCCATCGACCCGGGTGTAGGCGCGGCAGCGCACCCGCTCGTCGACCATCCGCTGGCGGAGCGCGGCGGCGTGCGACTGGAGCCCGGGCACGCGGTCGATCACGTCCATCACCAGGTGGAAGCGGTCGAGGTCGTTGAGCATCACCATGTCGAAGGGTGTGGTGGTGGTGCCCTCCTCCTTGTAGCCGCGGACGTGGAGGTTGGCGTGGTTGGTCCGGCGGTAGGTGAGCCGGTGGATCAGCCAGGGGTAGCCGTGGTAGGCGAAGACGACCGGCTTGTCCTGGGTGAAGAGGATGTCGAACTCGCGGTCGGAGAGCCCGTGGGGGTGCTCCGTGTCGGGCTGGAGGCGCATCAGGTCGACCACGTTGACCACCCGGACCCTGAGCGTGGGCAGCTCCTTGCGCAGGATCTCGACCGCGGCCATCGTCTCCAGGGTGGGGACGTCCCCGCAGCAGGCCATCACCACGTCGGGCTCGCCCTCGTCGTTGGAGGCCCACTCCCAGATGCCGATGCCCCGGGTGCAGTGGAGGACGGCGTCGTCCATGGAGAGGTAGTTGAGCTGGGGCTGCTTGCCGGCCACGATCACGTTGACGTAGTGGCGGCTGCGCAGGCAGTGGTCCGCCACCGAGAGCAGGGTGTTGGTGTCGGGCGGCAGGTAGACGCGGATGATCTCCGCCTTCTTGTTGACCACGTGGTCGATGAAGCCCGGGTCCTGGTGCGAGAAGCCGTTGTGGTCCTGGCGCCAGACCAGCGAGGAGAGCAGGTAGTTGAGCGAGGCGACCGGCCGTCGCCAGGGGATCTCGCGGGTGACCTTGAGCCACTTGGCGTGCTGGTTGAACATCGAGTCGACGATGTGGATGAAGGCCTCGTAGCAGTTGAAGATCCCGTGCCGTCCGGTGAGCAGGTACCCCTCCAGCCAGCCCTGGCACTGGTGCTCGGAGAGCACCTCCATGACCCGGCCCTCGGGGGCCAGGTGATCGTCACCAGCGAGCCGCTCTCCCTCCCACTGGCGGTTGGTCACCTCGAAGACGGCCTGGAGCCGGTTGGAGGCGGTCTCGTCGGGTCCGAAGATGCGGAAGCGCTGCGCGTTGGCCCGGGTCACGTCGCGCAGATAGGTCCCCAGCACCCGCGTCGCCTCGGCGAAGGTCGTCCCCGGGCGGGCCACTTCGACACCGTAGGTGCGGTAGTCGGGCAGCACCAGGTCCTGGAGCAGGAGACCCCCGTTGGCGTGCGGGTTGGCGCTCATCCGCCGGTAGCTCTTGGGCGGCAGCGCGGCCAGGTCGGCGATGAGGGCCCCGTTCTCGTCGAAGAGCTGCTCGGGGTGGTAGCTCTTCATCCAGGATTCGAGGAGGGCGAGATGGTCGGGATTGGTCCGGGCCTCGTCCATCGGCACCTGGTGCGACCGCCACGTCCCCTCGGTGGGCAGCCCGTCCACCATCTTGGGGCCGGTCCAGCCCTTGGGTGACTTGAGCACGATCATCGGCCAGCGCGGACGGGTGGTGTCGCCGCCCTCGCGCGCCCGCTTCTGGATCTCGGTGATCTCGGCGATCACCGTGTCCAGGGTCGCCGCCATCAGCTGGTGCATGGTGGCCGGGTCGTCCCCCGAGACCCAGTGCACCGTGTGCCCGTAGCCTTCGAGGAGCGAGGTCAGCTCCTCCTCCGGGATGCGGGCCAGCACCGTGGGGTTGGCGATCTTGTAGCCGTTGAGGTGGAGGATGGGCAGCACCGCCCCGTCGGTCGCGGCGTCCAGGAACTTGTTCGAATGCCATCCTGTGGCCAGCGGGCCGGTCTCCGCCTCGCCGTCGCCGACCACGCAGGCGACCAGCAGATCGGGGTTGTCGAAGGCCGCGCCGTAGGCGTGGGAGAGCGCGTAGCCGAGCTCCCCGCCCTCGTGGATCGAGCCGGGGGTCTCGGGTGCCACGTGCGAGGGGATGCCGCCGGGGAAGGAGAACTGCCGGAAGAGGCTGCGCAGGCCCTCCTCGTCCCGGGTGATGTGCGGGTAGACCTCGCTGTAGGTGCCCTCGAGGTAGGCGTTGGCCACCGCCGCGGGTCCCCCGTGCCCCGGTCCCATGACGTAGATGGCGTTGAGGTCCCAGTTGCGGATGACCCGGTTCATGTGCACGTAGATGAAGTTGAGCCCGGGCGTCGTCCCCCAGTGGCCGAGCAGGCGCGGCTTGACGTGCTCGGGGCGCAGCCGGACCCTGAGCAGCGGGTTGTCCAGCAGGTAGATCTGTCCCACCGAGAGGTAGTTGGCCGCGCGCCAGTAGGCGTCGGTCAGCGCGAGATCGTGCTCGGAGAGGGGGCCTGCGGCGGCCGCGGCGGGGGACGTCTGGGTCATCGCGCTCCTCCCGTGGGGTGGTGTCGCCAAAGTATGGCGGCCCGCAGGCCGGCCCCGCCGGTGCTCAGGAGCCCTGGCTCGAGGCGGTCGGAGGGGCCCGCCGGCGAGGCCGGGGCCACCCTCGGCCGCGAGCGTCGGCGGCGGCGGATGTGCTGAGCGGCAGGGTGGCTCGCTGCCGGACTCATGACATTCGGCCCCCGTTTGCACACCCTCTCGGCCCTGTCGAAGTCACCCTGCACGCTGTTGACTGGAGATGCCGGGGGACATCCCTCCGGTCCTCACCGATCCGGTCGGACCGCCGGAGATCGTCCGATGTTCCGCAGCATCCTGGTTCCCGTGGACGGGTCGGTCCACGCCGACGCCGCCCTCACCCAGGCGGTCGACCTCGCCCGCTGCCAGGGGGCCCGGATCACCGTCCTCTGTGCGTGGCGTCCCTTCGTCTGGTACGGGGGTGCGGTGGCGCCGGTGGGCCTGGACGTCGGCCAGCTCGAGTCCGACGTGGAGGCGGACACGCGGCGCATCGCCGAGGCGGCCCATGATCGGATCCCCCCCGACATCGATGCCGAGGTGATGGTCGCCTGCGAGCGCCCTGCCGACGCCATCATCAAGGAGGTCGAGAGGGGCGGCCATGACCTGGTGGTGATGGGGTCCCGGGGTCGGGGGAGCCTGCGCTCGCTGCTGCTCGGCAGCGTGAGTCTCAACGTCCTGCACCGGAGCCACGTCCCGGTGATGGTCGTCCACGCCACCGCCTGCGCCGAGGTGCTCAGCCTGCACGGGGCGGCTGAGCGCCACCTCGTCCACGCCGCCCATTAGCTGCTTCGGCCCGGCCATTGCGGCACGGCGACCGGTTCCCACATGCTGATGACCAGCATGAGGCTCTGAGATTGTTGACGGCCGAGGCGGGCCGCGCCGTGCCGGGATGCCGCCGCCTCCTGCCCGCGCTGCTGGTGCTGGCCATCGTCAGCTACGCGGTGGCTCTGCTCCTGCCCTGGCACCACCGCTGGGACCCGGCGCTGGGCGCGTACCGCTTCGTCGACGGCATCGACGGGGCGAGCTGGTCGCTGGGAGTCATCGTCCTCTGCGCCGTGCTGGCCTGGTTGCTGGGTCGTGAGCAGGCCGGTTTCTACACCAAGATGGCGGCGGCGGCAACCGCCTTCCTGGCCCTCACCGGCATGGTGGTCGACTACCTCAACTGGCAGGGCGTGGCGGCTCAGGCCAACAGCTCCGCCTACGTCGGACCCGGGTTCTACGTCGCCCTGGCGGGCTCGGGTGTGCTCCTGCTCAGCACCGTGCTGGGCTGGCGCTGGATCGAATCCTGGTAGCGCCGGTCACCGCCCCGGCCTGAGGTACCGAGGGGAAGTCCACAGGAGGAGCCCATCCCAGGCACGCCGGACGACATCCCCCCACAACGGGCCTGCCCAGGGTGATCTCGCCCTCGCCCCGGCAACTCCTGCGAGGCCGCCGATCGCCGGATCGTGCCTCTCGGCTGTGACGTCCTGGCGGCACAATGGTGGGCGGTGAGAACCGTGACCCGACGCGGCCGGCTCGCGGCAACTCCACGCCAGCGGGCGGTGGTGTTCGCTCTCCTGGGGGCGGCGGCGGCCGCCGCCACCGACTGGGGCTATCGCTCCCTGATCGCCTCCCAAGGGAACTCCAACCCACCCGGTGACTACTGGAGCCGGGTCGATTTCATCACCGTCTTCATGGCTGGGATCGCAGCGGCCGCGCTGAGCGGGGCAGTCCTCCTCGGGCTGCGACGCGACACTGCGGCCAGCTTCCTGCTCATCACCGCCTGCACCGGCTCGGCCGCGCTCGGTGTCGTCGGCATCTTCAGCATTGGGCTCGCCCTCTTCGTGGTCGCGGCCCTGGTGGCGCTGGCGGTGTCCGCGTCCCCGAACGTCGGAGCGGGGTGGTGGTCGGTGACGCGCCTCGTTCCGCCTGTCCTGAGCATCGGCGTCCTGGTCATTGGCATCAACCTGACGGGAGGCTGGTGAATGCCACACCGCCGCCGGCGTCACGGGGGACCGGCATCGACCGGCGGCGAGAGCCGGTCGATGCCGGTCTCGAACGCGTCGTAGAAGCTGGGATTGCCTTCCTCGAAGGCTCCGATCCTTCCGTTGTCCAGGGTCTGACAACCGGTGGTCCTGTACCACAGCCCGACATCAGTCCGGTCTGGATACGAGAAGCCGATGACCGCCACCTCGCCGATGTCATCTGGGCACGAGACCACCCCGGAGGGTTCGGAGAGGCCGATCTGGCGGATCACGTGGGCGAGCTGCTGGGCCTCTGCCCGGTCGAGGCGAGTTCGAGCTCACCAGGAGCCCGAGGCCGCTTCCGTCGACGCCGAGACCGACGCCGGGACCGTACCTGCAGATGAGCCCGGCGCTCGGGTCCGCCGGGACCAGTGGAGGTCCGGGGAAGGTGTTGACCACATCCGCATAGCTCGCATCGGACCCGGGACAGCCCGCGGCGACGCTGAGGCTCAGTGCGGGGCTGCTGGTCGTGAACCAGGTGCCGGCGCCGCCCGTGCCGGTGCCGCCTCTGGTCGCCATGACGGCGACGAAGGCCCCAATCCCGGCGGCGAGCATGGCCAGGACCGCACCCACCCACAGGGACCTGCGACGGACCGGCGGCAACCCGAGACGCCTCCGTGCGACCGGAGCGCGGCCGGGCTGCTGGTCCTCGTCACCCACGTCGCCACCATCGTCGAGCATTCACGCGCCGGCCCACCCGAGATGCCCCCCTCGGGGCAGCCGGACGTCCCCCTCGGACCCTACATGATGCCGACGCGCATCATCGCCCGGAGCAGGGCGGAGAGCACGTCGGGGTCGGTGCGCACGTCGATCAGCGCGGGGCCGCCCGCAGCCGCCGCGCGCTCCAATGCCGGGCGGAGGTCGGCGAGCTGCTCGACCCGCTCCCCGTGGCAGCCGAGGGCCTCGGCGAGCAGGTCGTAGCGGGTGTCGGCGAGCTGGCTGGCGACCTCGCGGCCGTACATCTCGCGCTGGTGGTGACGCACGTCGCCCCAGCCGCCGTTGTTGGCGACGACCACGATGACTGGCAGGTGATGGCGCGCCGCCGTGTCCATCTCCATCGCGCTGAGGCCAAAGGCGCCGTCGCCCGTGACCAGCACCACCCGTTCCTGCGGGCGGGCCAGCTGCGCCGCCAGGGCGAAGGGAAGCCCGACTCCCAGCGTCCCCAGCGCGGTGGTGGTGAAGAGCATCCGCCCGGGGCCCTCGGCCTCGGCGTAGGCGAGAGCCCAGGTCAGGGTGTCACCGCCGTCGGCGACGAAGGTCGAGGCGCCGCCCCAGGCGCTCTTCGCGAAGCCGGCCACCTCGCGGCAGAGGGCGCCGGGGTGGACGAGCGATCCCGTGTAGTCGTCGACCTGCTGATCCCACATCTGATGCGAGATCTCGACCAGCTCGCGGCCCTGCTCCAGCCACGCCGTGCCGCTCCGGCTGCGCAGGCCGCTCCGGGTCATCTGGGCCAGCACCTCGCCGACGTCACCAAGCACCGCGATGTCCGCCCGCCGGTTGCCCCCCACCTGATCGGAGGAGAGGTCGACCTGGATGAGGGTCTGCTCCTCGTTGAAGAGAGGAGGGCCGCCGTAGACGAGGTTGCCGTTGAAGGCGCTGCCCAGGATCAGCACGCAGTCGGAGGAGGCCACGGCGGTCCCGGCGTGGACCAGGGTGCCGAGGCACCAGGGGTGGCCGTCAGGCACCAGGCCGCGGGCGGCGCTGGTGGTCGTCACCGGGATCTCGGCGGCGGTGCAGAAGTCGGCGATCGCCTCACCGGCTCCTGACCAGAAGGCGCCGCTCCCGGCCAGCACGATGGGCCGCGTCGCGGCCTTGAGCGCGGCGACGACCCGCTCCAGGTCGGCTGGTGAGGCCCCCGATCGAACCGGTGCCGCGGGGAAGCCCCAGACTCCCGCCGGCGCCTCCATTCGGGTCATGAACACGTCGTGGGGGACCTCGAGGTAGACGGCCCCGGGGCGCCCGCTGACCGCCATGTGGAAGGCCTCGTCGGTCAGACGCTGCAGGCTCTGGGCGTTGTAGGCGACGCCTCGCCACTTGGCGAGCGGGGCGAGCATCCCCTCCTGGTCGACGTCCTGTACGGCGCCCCGGCCGCGGCGCTTGAGCGCGGTGCGTCCGGCGATGAGGACCAGGGGCACGTTCCAGACGGCCGCGTCCGCGAACCCGGTCAGGCAGTTGGTGAATCCAGGCCCGGCGGTCACCGCGCAGACGCCGGGACGGCCGGTGGCGAGCGCGTAGCCCTCGGCGGCCAGGGTGACGGCGGCTTCGTGGCGCATCCCGATCAGCGGGACCCCGGCGTCGATGCAGCCGTCGAGCAGCTCGACGATGTGGCCTCCCCCCAGGGTGAAAAACGCCTCCACGCCGTGGGCGTGGAGGCGCTCAGCCACTAGACGGCCACCGTGAGGCGGGGGGGTGAGGCTCTC
The DNA here is from genome assembly GCA_963813955.1 of uncultured Alphaproteobacteria bacterium. Taxonomy (GTDB): domain Bacteria; phylum Pseudomonadota; class Alphaproteobacteria; order Rhizobiales; family Beijerinckiaceae; genus Rhodoblastus. Next base: position 16,370 of record CAWFBN010000148.1, read on the forward strand.
AGCGGCAGCCGCCGTCATGTCGAGTGACCACTGTGCCGTTTCGCGCCGAGCGGTCGCTAGGGTCCCCGTGCCCAACTCTCCCTGGGACCTTCGGCGCCCGAACGGATGGACGCGCGAACGGCGGTTCACGGTCCGCTCGCGAGGCTCCTGCTCCCGCCGGCGCCGCCCTCGAGCCTCTCCCGATATGGTGGGCGCCCATGGACCGCGATCAGGGACCGCCCCCATCCGTCCGGCGTCTCGGTGTCCGGGTGGAGGGCGTGGTCCAGGGGGTGGGGTTCCGCCCCTACGTCCACGGGCTGGCCTCCGGCCTCGGGCTCGGCGGGCTGGTCGGCAACGACACCGGTGGCGTCTTCATCGAGGTCGAGGGCGATCCGGCGGCGCTGGACCGCTTCCTCGCGGCGCTCGCCGCCGGCGCCCCCCCGCTCGCCGTCATCGACCGCGTCGAGACCGAGGTGCTGACGCCCGCGGGGGTCGGGGACTTCGTGATCGTCCCCAGCGACCCGGGTGGGGAGCGCCAGACCCTGATCTCCCCCGACACCGCCACCTGCGACGCGTGCCTCGCCGAGCTCTTCGATCCCGGCGACCGGCGCTTCCGCCATCCGTTCATCAACTGCACCAACTGCGGGCCGCGCTTCACCATCATCCGCGACGTCCCCTACGACCGGCCGATGACCACCATGGCCGCCTTCGCGATGTGCGCCGACTGCGCGCGCGAGTACGCCGACCCCCGGGACCGCCGCTTCCATGCCCAGCCGGTGTGCTGTCCGGCGTGCGGTCCGTCGCTCCGCCTTCTCGACCGGGACCGGTCGCCCATCGCCGGCGATCCGCTGAGCGGCGCCGTCGAGCTGCTCCGGGCGGGTGGCGTGCTGGCCGTCAAGGGGGTGGGCGGCTACCACCTCGCCGCCCTCGCCGGGTCGGAGCCGGCGGTCGCCTGGGTGCTCGAAACCGACGCCAACACTTTCTAGGTTTTGACCCCGCGCACTCGCGCGGCGTCGCATTCGCTCCTTTGGTCCTTCTTTGGTTCTTCGCTAGGGTCGCAAAATCATGCTTTCGCGCACCGCCGACAATCTTTACTGGGTCTCGCGCTATCTCGAACGCGCCGACTTCCTCGCCCGTCTGATCGAAGCCTCCAGCCGCATCGCGGCTCTGCCCAAGGCCTATGCCGTCGCGCAGGACGAATGGCAAAGCGTGCTGATCGCCTCGGGCGCCGACGAGACCTTCTACGAGCATATGGAAACCGCCGACGAAGCGAGCGTCATCGCCTATCTCGCCTTCGACGAGCGCAATTCATCGAGCATCCGCAACTGCATCGAATTCGCCCGCACCAACGCCCGCGCCGTGCGCACGGCCCTGACGGTGGAAATGTGGGAGAGCATCAACAGCGGCTGGCTGGAGCTCAAGAAATTCGAAGCGGCGAACCATGCGCTCGGACGCCTCGACCGCGAGGAGTTGATCCGCTTCCTCGAATTCGTCAAGATGACGTCGAGCCTTTACGACGGCTACGCCTATCGCACCATGCTGCGCAACGACGCCTATTATTTCTCGCGCCTCGGCGTCTACATCGAACGCGCCGACAATACCGCCCGGGTGCTCGACGTGAAATATCACGTGCTGCTGCCCGAGCAGGAAGCCGTCGGCGGCTCGGTCGATTACTTCCAGTGGACCGCGATCCTGCGCTCGGTTTCGGCCTACACCGCCTATCATTGGGTCTATCGCGAGAGCATCAAGCCGTGGAACGTCGCCGACCTGTTGATCCTGCGTTCCGAAATGCCGCGCTCGCTGTTGTCCTGCGCCGATAATATCGTGCGCTTCCTCGACGCCATCGGCAATCAATATGGCCGCCACGGCGCGGCGCAGCGCAATGCCCGCCAACTCAAGCGGCGGCTGGAAAACGCCTCGATCAAGGAGATTTTCCAGAACGGCCTGCACGAATTCGTGGATTCCTTCGTGACTGACAATAATCGGCTGGGCAAGGAAATCACCGAGCAGTATTTGATCGGCTGACGAATGCGTGGGTCCGAGAAGAGGATTGAAAGCCATGCGCGCTTTTATTCACTACCAGCTGCAGATCGATTATCTCGAACCGGCCCGCGGCCTGACGCAGGTGCTGCGCCTCACGCCGCGCGGTTTCGACAGCCAGTATGTCCAGAACTGGTTTGTCGGCGTTGAGCCCGACGCCCGCTTGCGCCGCAGCGAGGACGCTTTCGGCAATATCGTCCATTCCTGCTCGCATGACGGGCCGCTGGAGCGGCTGACCATCTCCGCCGAAGGCGAAATCGAAACCAGCGACACGGCGGGCGTGGTCGCCGGCCAATATGAGAAATTTCCGCTCGACATCTATCTGCGCGATCTCGAGGCCACCCACGCCGACGCTCGTATGCGCGAATTCCTGCGCGACAGCCTCGCGTCCGAGAAAGATCCGCTCGGGCGCATGCACGTCCTGATGGACGCCCTGCACGAGAAACTCGCTTTTGAGCCGGGCGAAACCCCGGCGCCGCGCCCGGCGGCGGAGGTTTTCGAAGCCGGCAAGGGCTCGGCGCGCGAACTGGCGCAGGTCATGGTCGCGGCGGCGCGCGAGGTGAACGCGCCGGCGCGGTTCATTTCCGGCTTTTTTCTCGGCGGGGCGACAGAACCGCGTCTTCCGGGAGGCGCCTCCGAGACCGGAGTCGCCGCCGCCCATCATGCCTGGGCGGAGATTTTCGTCGACCCGATCGGCTGGATCGGCTTCGACCCGGCGCTCGGCTATTGCCCGCGCGACGAACATTTGCGCATCGCCCAGGGCCTCGATTATTACGGGGCGGCGCCCCGGCGCGGCGCTTCCTTCGGCTTCGCCAAGGAAGAGCCTGTCACCCGGCTGACGCTCGATTTCGGCCGTCAGGCGAGTTGGCAAGTGCAGCAATGAGTCTTGCAATGATATGGACGCCATCGACCGCAAGATATTGAACATCTTGCAGGACAACGCCACCATCGCCATTGCCGACCTGGCGCGCGCGGTGGGCCTGTCGCCCACCCCCTGCTGGAAGCGGGTGCAGAAACTGGAAAGCGCCGGCGTGATCCTCGGACGCGTGGCCCTGGTCGATCCGCACAAGATCGGGCTTGGATTGACGGTCTTCGTGTCGATCGAGACGGAGGATCATTCGCAACCCTGGCTGGCGCGTTTCGCCGCCGCCGTCTCCGCCCTGCCGGAAGTGATGGACATTTACCGCATGGCCGGCGATGTCGATTATCTGCTGCGCGTCGTGGTCGCCGACACCGCCGCCTACGACGCCTTCTATCAGCGGCTGATCGCCGCCGTTCCCCTCAAGAAAGTGACCTCGCGCTTCGCCATGGAGCGGGTCAAGGCGACGACCGCCTATCGCATTCCCGGCCTCGATCCTTCAAAATGATTTGACGAATTTGAGCTATGTCAATTCCGGCAAGGGACGGGGATTATCTTGTTAGCGAAACCATCGGAATGTGCTACGACAAAAGCATAAGCCGTAAACAAGCGGCAAAAGCGCCCTGTCCGTTTCAGAATTTCTTTCGAACGGACCGAGACGCGCTGGTGTTAGGGACGTAATGCGTAAAGCTTGCAATAGAGACAGGCTTCGCTGGAGGAAACAAAATGGCGGTTCTTCGCACGGCGGACGGTGTCCGCCAGGACTTCATTTCCAAGGACATACCAGCCGGACATGACACGCTTTGGGGCTGGGCGGCCAAGTGGTCGCCGCAGGACATCCCCGCCAAGCTCGATCCGGCCAAAGCTTTCGCCTATGAAACCCACGAATTAATGGAAAAAAGCGCGGCCGAAGGCTATTCGGTCGTCGATGTCGAGGCGCCCCTCGCCTTGCGCGCCCTTGGCGCCGAAAAAGTTCCCGCCTTCGACACCCAACTCCTGTTCATGATGTCGCGGAGCTGAGGCGCGGGCTTCCGCTTTGCCAAGCGATACAATGATTGGCGCGCGTCCTGCGAGCGAAGCGAAAGCTTTGCTCAGGCGCGCGTGCGTCAAGATGAAGAGGCCGAGAATCAGCAATCGTCATTGCGAGCGGAGCGAAGCAATCCACGACGCAGCCGACCCAAAGATGGATTGCTTCGCTCCGCTCGCAATGACGGCATCGGGGTCAGTATAGCCTGAAAATCACACCCCCTGCGGCCTTCGCAAATCCAGCGTGGTCGGGAATTCGTTGGTCTTTTCCTCTGGCGGCAGCCAGATCGAGCCCGGCGTGTGGCCGTGATCCTGGAAGCGGGCGAGGCGGCGGGCCTCGGCTTCGTAGGAATTGACCGGGAAGGTCGAGTAATTGCGTCCGCCCGGATGGGCCGTGTGATAGACGCAGCCGCCGAGCGAGCGCTTGCTCCACTTGTCGATAATGTCGAAGGTCAGCGGCGCCTGCGCCGCGATGGTGGGGTGCAGGCCCGAATAGGGCTGCCACGCCTTGAACCGCACGCCAGCGACGGCCTCGCCGCGCACGCCGGTGGAGCCGAGCGGCAGGCGGCGGCCGTTGCAGGTCACGATATGGCGGGCTTCGTTAAAGCCCTCGACCCGCACCTGCATGCGTTCGACCGAGGAATCGACAAATCGCACCGTGCCGCCGACCGCGCCCTCTTCGCCCATCACATGCCACGGCTCCAGCGCCTGACGGATTTCGAGCTTTACGCCCGAATGTTCGACCGACCCATAATAGGGGAAGCGGAACTCGAACTGCGCCTTGAACCAGTCTTCGTCGAAATCATAGCCGGCGCGGCGCAGGTCGTCGAGAATGTCGGAGAAATCCTGCCAGACATAATGCGGCAGCATGAAGCGGTCGTGCAGGCTGGAGCCCCAGCGCACCAACTCGCCCTCCTGCGGATCGCGCCAGAACCACGCCACCAGCGCGCGCAGCAGCAGTTGCTGCGCCAGTGACATGCGGGCGTCCGGCGGCATTTCGAAGGAGCGGAACTCGACCAGCCCCAGCCGCCCGGTCGGGCCGGCCGGCGAATAAAGCTTGTCGATGCAGATTTCCGAGCGATGGGTGTTGCCGGTCACGTCGGTGAGCAGGTTGCGATAGAGCCGGTCGACCAGCCAGGGCGGCGGCGTCTGCCCCTCGCCGGGGCGCGGCGTCATCGCCAGCGCGATTTCCAGCTCGTAAAGCGTGTCATGCCGCGCCTCGTCGACGCGCGGCGCCTGCGAGGTGGGGCCGACGAACAGCCCGGAGAAGAGATAGGACAGCGAGGGGTGGCGCTGCCAGTAGATGATCAGGCTTTTCAGCAGGTCCGGGCGGCGCAGGAAGGGCGAATCGGCCGGCGTCGCGCCGCCGATCACCACATGATTGCCGCCGCCGGTGCCGACATGGCGGCCGTCGATCATGAATTTTTCGGTGCCAAGCCGGCACTCGCGCGCAAGATCATAGGTCTGGCGGTAGATCGAGGCCAGTTCGTCCCAATCGGCGGCCGGATGGACATTGACCTCGATGACGCCCGGATCGGGCGCGACGCGGATGACATTGAGGCGCGTGTCGAGCGGCGGCGGATAGCCCTCGATATGCACCGGCAGGCCGGTCGCCTTGGCGCTGACCTCGATCGCCGCGAGCAATTCGAGATAATCCTCGATCCGCTCGGTCGGCGGCATGAACACATGCAGGCGGCCGTCGCGCGGCTCGATGGCCAAGGCGGTGCGAACGTCGGTGCTCTCGCCCAGTACCTGCTCGTTCTGCAATTCGTGATCCGGCGCCTGAGCGGCGCGCTGGTATTTTTGCGCCAGGGCCTCGGCGCTGGGGAGCGGCCCGCGCCATTCGGTCGGGTCGGATTCGACGATGTAGGGGTAAGAGGCCGGGGCGATATAGGGCAAGTGAGGCCAGCGGCAGACGATAGCCGACCGGCGAATCGCCCGGCTTCAGGAACAGCGCGCCGCGGCGCAACGGCCATTTCTGGCTGATCCAGCTGGTTTTCCGCGCCGCCGAATTCCATCTTTGCACCGGCAGCACATAGCCCGACGGCACATTGAGGCCGCGGTCGAAGACGCGGGCGAAGCGGGCGCGCTCTTCCGGCTCCGCCAGCTTGGAGTCGCCGGGCGTGACATTGATCGGAAGCTCGGCCTCCTTGAGCAGCCATTCGCCCGGATCTTCATAGGCGGGCATGATGAAGGCTGTCGGACAGCTCCAGCCTCTCGGCGACGGTCTCGATGAAGACTTTCGCGTCGGAGGCCGTTGCGACGACGTCCGAAGCTTGCGGATTTTCGCGGGCGATCAGGTTGGCGTCGCGCCAGATCGGCTCGCCGTCCTTGCGCCAGAACAGCGCGAAGGTCCAGCGCGGCAGGCTCTCGCCGGGATACCACTTGCCCTGGCCGTAATGGAGAAAGCCATTGGGCGCGAAAGCGTCGCGCAGGCGGCGGATCAGATCGTCGGCCAGACCCCGCTTGGTCGGCCCGACCGCGTCGGTGTTCCATTCCTCGCGCCTGGTAGTCGTCGATGGAGACGAAGGTCGGCTCGCCGCCCATGGTCAGGCGCACGTCCTGCGCTTTCAGGTCCTCGTCAACCTTTTTGCCGAGCGCGTCGAGCGCCAGCCAGGCGTCGTCGGAGAAGGGCGCGGTGACGCGCGGCTTTTCGTCCAGCCGCTCCACGCGCATGTCGAAGCCGAATTCGCATTGCGCCGGCTCAACCAGCCCTTCGATGGGCGCGGCGGAGGAAAAATGCGGCGTGGCGGCGAGCGGCAGATGGCCTTCGCCGGCGAACAGGCCGGAGGTGGGGTCGAGGCCGACCCAGCCGGCGCCGGGAATATAGACTTCCGCCCAGGCGTGCAGGTCGGTGAAATCGTGGTCGGTGCCGGACGGGCCGTCGAGCGCCTGCAAGTCGGGCTTGAGCTGGATCAGATAGCCGGAAACAAAGCGCGCGGCGAAGCCGAGATGGCGGAGAATCTGCACCAGCAGCCAGCCGGAGTCGCGGCAGGAGCCCGAGCCGAGTCTCAGCGTGTCTTCCGGCGTCTGCACGCCGGGCTCCATGCGCACGACGTAGCGGATTTTTTGCTGCAGGCCGGTATTGAGCGCCACGAGATAATCGACCGTCGCAAGCTCTTCTTTCGGCAGGCCGTCCAGATAGGCTTGCAGCAAAGGTCCGGCCGGTTCGGCGCCGACATAGGCGGCAATGTCCTTGGCCAGCGTGTCGGCGTAGCGGAAGGGCGCCGTCTGGGCGTAGTCCTCGATGAAGAAATCGAACGGATTATAGACCGCCAGTTCGGCGATCAGATCGACGGTGATGGAGAACTCATCGGTCTTTTCGGGAAACACCAGCCGCGCCAGCCAATTGCCATGCGGGTCCTGCTGCCAGTTCACAAAGTGGTTTTCCGGCGTCACCTTGAGCGAATAGGCCGGAACCGGGGTGCGGCAATGCGGGGCGGGGCGCAGGCGGATGATTTGCGGACCCAGCGCCACCGGACGATCATAGGTGTAGCGGGTCGAATGATGCAGTTTGGCATGAATGGCCATTGCGCGCTTCGCCTCTCGTTTCTTCTAATCTTATGGTTATGCCGTTTCGGCACTGGCAAAGTCACGCACTAAAACATGGCATTTCGTCGTAAGTGCGGGCGAGGCGCCCAAAACATGCGCCATCGCTATCTCACGGAACCCCCGCGCCAAATCAGCGTTTTGGTCGCTTGATTGACGCCGCAAGGGGCGGCGCGACCAAACAGGAGAAAGCATGGTATTCGAAAATGTTCAAATTCGGCGCGGTCGGCGGCGGCGCTTCTGATGACCGGAGTGGCCAATGCACAGACGCCCGCTGGCGGCGCGGACCCATACAACGCCTCGCAGGATCGCATGGAAGCGCGCCCTGATGCGGGGAGCCAGCCCCATCGCGGCATAAACGGCCCTAAACCGGGCGATAGGAGCCCCGGTCAGCGCGCGGCGCCGGCGGAGAAGAGCGGCGCCCCGTAACCGCGTCCACGAAAGTGCAGCGTTCCTGGCCGGAACCATGACGCGGCCAGGGCGTTCGCTTAGGCGCGGATACGTGGCGCACGTTGCAGTGCGCGCATGAACGCATCAAAGGAGGACGAAACATGAAACTGACGATCCTCACACCGAGCGCGCTGGCAGCGGCGCTGGTCACAGCCGGAGCGGCGCATGCACAACCGTTCAATTTCCTGAACGGCCCGGGGGCCAGGGAAGACACCGTGGCCGTTTCACCGCCCCCCTTCAATGTTTTCCTGAATCACCCGGCGGACTCGGGTCTTGTCTACGCGGAACCGATCACGGTCCACCACCACTATCACGTGCACCACCACTACTATTATTGACAGCGAGTGGAACGGTGCGATCACGCGAATGTCGGCGGCGCGTTTTCCGACTTGATCGGGATGACATCGACGGCGACCTCCACATCCTGGTCGCCGGAACTCAGGATCACGCCGTTGATCGGCGCGACATCGGCGTAGTCGCGCCCTTCGGCGAGGATGATGTGATCGTCGCCGACCGCAATATTATTGGTGGGATCGAGGCCGACCCAGCCATCGAGGTCGCCGCACCAGACTGAGACCCAGGCATGGGTGGCGTCGGCGCCCTCCAGTCTTTCCTTGCCCGCCGGCGGCACTGTGCGCAGATAGCCGCTGACATAGCGCGCCGGAAGCCGACGCCGCGCAGCCCTGCGATCATGATATGGGCGAAATCCTGACAGACGCCACGTTTCTTGGCGAAAGCCTCGCCAAGCGGCGTCGAGACCAGAGTCGCCTTGGGATCATAGTCGAAATCGTCCCAGATCCGCGCCATGAGATCGACCGCGCCGTCGAGCACCTGCCGCCCCGGCGGGAAACTTTTCCGCGCATAGGCGACGACAGGCTCGTCAAGCGTGACAATGCGGCTGGCGTAGATGAAATGGGCCGGGGATCTGCGGCCGAGGTCTTTGACGCTGAAAGCCTCCTGCCGCACCACCTCCCAGTCTGGCGTGATCGCGGGCGGCACCGGCCGCGACACCGCGATGCGCGCCCGGGCGGAGACCGTCAGCTCCCGATGTTCGGCTTCGATATGGACGATTTCGAAATCATTGCCGAAAAAGCAGGTGTGCTGGACGCGCTTGGCGGCTGGCGGGTCGATGTCGATCTGCACGGAGATGACCCGCTGGCCGGTGCGGCTGGTCGGGCTGAGCCGCAGGGCGCAGAGCGAATAGGCGACCGGCGCGTCATAGGTATAGGTCGTGACGTGGCGAATATCGTAGATCACGCGAGTCCTACCTGCTTTTCGGACTGCGCCGCATTGGCGCCCTGGAGGAAATAGCGGATCGCGATGGCGTCGCCCAGTCCGTGCAGGCGGCGTTCGACTGAAAGGACGAATTCGGCGCTGACGCAGGCGGCGATGGTGGTGGTCAGATCGGCGTTGAGTTCGGTGGCGATGCGCTTGGGCGGCTCCAGCATGCCGTCCTGTTTCAGCACCGGCAGGCTGTCGATATGCTCGAGCAGCCGCTGCGTCTGGAAGGCGACCGAGCGCGGATTATAGGGATCGAGCAGGGCCATGTCGCGCACCGGATAGGGCGCGACGCCGACGAGATAGCGCGAACGATAGGTGATCTGCGAATCGATCAGGTCGAGCAGCACGTCGAAATCGGTGACGCGCGCCTGCTCCATGCCGAACTGGCGCACCACGCGGCAGGTGTTCGCGCCGCGCTCCAGCCGCCGCCCGATTTCGAGGAAACGCCAGCCGGCCACCCGGTTCATGTTTTCCTGCGCCAGACCCGAAATGCTGGCGATGGCCTGCAGCGCCCGGTCGGCGTATTCGAGAATTTCCGGTTCGTCGAGCGGCCGGCGCGTGTCGCCCAATCCCTTGACCAATTCGACGATGATGCGCCAGGTGTCGCCGGACAGGCGCTCGCGGATGACCGAGGCGGTGCGCTGCGAGGCGCGCGCCAGCGCAGACGGCCGAGCCGAATTCGTCGAGATTGAACAGGGCGGCGTTGAGGAAGCTCTGCGGCGTCAGCGCCACCTTGGGTTTTGCGGGAACAGCGCCCCAGTCGGCGAGCAATTTGCGCAGGCGCTGGGTGGTCGCCGCGCCTTCCTGCGACATGTCCTCGTTTTCGATGGTGCGCCGCGCCAGGCAGCGGATCAGCCGCAGGGTCGCCTCGGCGCGCTCCAGATAGCGCCCGAGCCAGAACAGATTGTCGGCGGCGCGGCTGGGCAGATTGCCCATGATGCGGCGGATGGCGACCGTGTCGCCCGAGGCGATCAAAGTGGTCGGCTCGACCGGACGGTTGGAGACGATCCACACGTCCGAGGTCTGCACGCCCTGCCCCATGGCGACGGCGCGCGAATCCAGCCGGTCGGAAATGCGGCAGAAGCCGCCGGGCATGACCTGATATTTGCCGTCCGGCCCCAGCGCCGCATAGACGCGCAATATGAAAGGGCGCGGCTCCAGCTTGTTGTCCACCCAGACCGGCGTCGTCGACAGCCGCACTGTTCCTGCCCGATATAATCGGCGCCGCGCTGGCGAATCGAGGTGGCGAGTTTTTCGCGCTGCTCTTCCGACAATTCGCCGGCGACGACCGAACGGCTGAGCATGCTGCGGGTCGTCGAGGCGCCGAAGGCCGGCGAAATGGCCATGTCGGCGAGGCGGTCCAGCACATATTCCCGCTCTTTCTCCTGGCCGCACCACCAGGTGGCGATGGTCGGCAGGATGAGCTTTTCGCCGAGCAGGCGGCGCGACAGGCTGGGCATGAAACCGAGCAGCGCCGGGGTTTCCGCCACGCCGCCGCCGAGCGCGTTGGCCACGGCGACATTGCCCTGGCGAATCGCCTCGACCAGACCCGGCACGCCCAGATGCGAGCCGCCCCTGAGTTCGAGCGGGTCGGCGAAATCCGAATCGATGCGCCGCCAGATCACGTCGGCGCGCTTCAGCCCGGCGATGGTGCGCACATGGGCCAGCCCGTCGCGCGCCACGAGATCGGCCCCCTCCACCAGCAGGAAGCCGAGATAGCGGGCGAGATAGGCCTGTTCGTAATAGGTTTCGCTATAGGGGCCGGGCGTGTGCAGGCAGATGCGCGGATCGGAGCGCGTGGCCATGCGCGGCGAGGCCGGCCCGGAAGGCCTGGAAAAACGGCGCCAGCCGCCGGACGTTCATCTCGCGGTAGATGGTCTGGAAGGCGCGCGACAGGTTGAGGCGGTTTTCCAGCGCGTAGCCGAGGCCGGAAGGCGCCTGGGCGCGGTCGTTCAGCACCCACCATTGGCCGTCGGGGCCGCGACCGAGATCGGCGGCGAAAAGATTGAGATAGCGCCCGCCGCGCGGTTTTATGCCGATCAGGGGCTGCAGGAAATCGGCGCTGCCGGTCACGGCGGCGGCGGGCAACACGCCCTTGCTCACCAACTCGCCCTTGCCATAGAGGTCGGTCAGCAGCGCGTCGAAAATCTCGGCCCGCTGGGTGACGCCGGCCTCGATCACCGCCCAGTCCCGCTCGGAAATGAGCAGCGGCATATGGCTCAGCGGCCAGTTGCGATCGACGGTTTCGCCATAGGCGCGATAGGACACGCCCTGTTCGCGGATATTGCGCTCGATGGTCTCGAAGCGGCGGGCGATGTCGTCGGCGCCCAGCCCCGCCATCTTGTCGAAGAATTCGAGCCAATGGCCACGCGGACGTCCGTCCGCGCCGATGAACTCGTCCGGCACGCCGTCGAGCGGCTTATAGGCCGCCGTCATCTCTATCAAGCGCCTGGCTTTGGCGCTTGAGGTGTTCACTACCGGCGCCGTACCCAGCATTCTCCCCCCTCGTCGCGCCATTATCTTGCCGCATAAGAGAGCGGTTAGCGAGATCAAAGGTTGCGCCGCAGCAGGAAAGTTTTTTTCGCGCCAGCTTTTGGAGAGAAATATGGCTCTTCGCCCGACGGATGAAAGGCGCCCGAAAACTGGTTGATCTATTTCTTCGGCCGGATGGTTTTGACGAAATCGGGATGCGTGTCGAGAAAGGCGCCGCCGATCAGTTCGACGCAATAGGGAATTGCCGGAAACACCGCCTTGAGGCAGAGGTCGATGGAGCGCGGACTGCCGGGCAGATTGACGATCAGACAGGCGCCGCGATGGGCCGCCGTCTGGCGCGACAGGATGGCGGTCGGCGTCTGTTCGAGACTTTTGGCCCGCATCAACTCCCCGAAACCGGGCAATTCGCGGTGCGCTGCGGCGAGCGTCGCCTCCGGCGTCAGGTCGCGCGGGGCCGGGCCGGTGCCGCCGGTGGTCAGGATCAGGCAGCAGCCCGCCGTGTCGGCCATGTCGATCAATGTGTCGCGCACGCTGTCAAACCCGTCGGGAATGACGCGGCGGTCGAGAGCGAAGGGGACGGCGAGGGCGTTTTTGAGCCAGTCGGCGATGGCCGGACCGGAAATATCCTCATAAACGCCGGCGCTGGCGCGGTCGGAAATGGTCAGAACGCCGATTTTGGCGGGCGATGCGGACACACGGAACTCCCTTCGTGCGGTTGCCTATCCTTCGAACCTTGCCCGCAGCGCATCGATGATGGCGCCTTTCGCCCGATTTCTTAAGTTCGGGGATCAAATTGCGGGGCGAAGGGTTTGACCATGAGTTTTTCGTAGAAGGCCGAGGGTCGCCGAAACTGCGCCATTTCGTGGCGAAAGGAAACGGAGCCGCTGGCATTTTCGATGCAACTGTCTTGACCGCTCACGGGTTTTTTGCTTGCGACAAGCCTACGGTTCAGCCTATTGCTCCGAGGAAATTCGACAAAAAGGCGCCCGAGCGTCTGTTCAAATCAGGAGCTTACATGGGAATCCCGGTCATCGAAGGCGTGCGGATCGGCGCCTATATCGTCAAACAGCATTTGCTGGGACGCAAGCGCTATCCGCTGGTCCTCATGCTCGAACCCTTGTTCCGCTGCAATCTCGCCTGCGCCGGCTGCGGCAAGATCGACTATCCCGACAAAATCCTCAACCAGCGCCTGCCCTACGAAGATTGCATGGAGGCGATCGACGAATGCGGCGCGCCGGTGGTGGTGGTCGCGGGCGGCGAACCGCTGCTGCACAAGGACATCGGCAAGATCGTGCGCGGGGCGCTGGATCGCGGCAAATTCGTTACGCTCTGCACCAACGCCCTGCTGCTCGAAAAGAAAATGGGCGAATTCACGCCCAGTTCGTCCTTCAATTTTTCGGTCCATCTCGATGGCGACCGCGACATGCACGACAAGTCGGTGTGCCAGGAGGGCGTCTATGACCGCGCCGTCGCGGCCATCAAGGCGGCCCGTGAAAAAGGGTTTCCGCGTCACCATCAACTGCACCCTGTTCAACGACGCCGACCCCGAGCGCGTCGCGGGTTTCCTGGACTCGCTCAAGGGTTTGGGCGTCGACAGCGCCACCGTGTCGCCGGGCTACGCCTATGAGCGCGCGCCGGACCAGGCGCATTTCCTCAACCGGACCAAGACCAAGGAATTATTCCGCGCCATTTTCCGGCGCGGCGACAAGGGCCGGAAGTGGGATTTCTTCCAGTCCTCGCTGTTCCTCGATTTTCTGGCCGGCAATCAGGCCTTTAAATGCACGCCCTGGGGCAATCCCCTGCGCACGGTGTTCGGCTGGCAGCGCCCCTGCTATCTGCTCAACGAAGGCTATGCCGCGACGTTCAAGGAATTGATGGAGACCACGGATTGGGACTCCTATGGCGTCGGCAATTACGAAAAATGCGCCGATTGCATGGTCCATTGCGGCTTCGAGCCGAGCGCCGTGACGCATGCCGTCAAGCACCCTCTCGGCCGCGCTGAAGGTGGCGATCTTTGGCGTCGAGACCGAAAAGCCGATGGTTCCCGACATCTCGCTCGATAAGCAGCGTCCGGCCGAATACGCCTATTCGGCCCATGTCGAGGGAAAGCTAAACGAGATCGTCGAATCCGAAGTGCGCGCCAAGCAGGCGGCGGCTGCCGAGTAGCGCCGCCATCCCCGCCCGCGCGTCAAAAGCGGTCTGAATCAGGCCGCGCAATTGCGACGGGCGGCGGGCCAGCGCCTTGAGCACCGCCTTGATGTCGGCCGAGCCGTCGGCCTTCATGCCGACCAGCGCCGCGGCGGGCAAGGCGCGATGCTGCGGATCGGCGATGGCCCGCAAGGCCACGAAAGGCAGGCTGTGCGCCTTGGCGAAACGCGCCGCGCCATGCGATTCCATGTCCACCGCCAGCGCGCCATTCTTGCTGTGCAGCTTGCGCTTGGCCTCCGGCGTCCCGACCGGCGCATCGACGCCGATCAGCGCGCCCTTGTGCGCCTGCGGAAGCTGGCGCGAAAGATGGCTGACCCAGCCGCGATGGCAGGGCCAGGCGTCCGTCCCGAAATGGACGGAATGCGACAGCACGATGTCGCCGGGACGCAGGTTGGAGGCCAGTCCGCCCGCCACGCCGAAACTGATGACGCCTTGCAGCGGCCGGCCTTGCGCTTTCGCGAGGTTCATGGCGGTGGTCAGGCGCGCCTCGACTTGCGCGGCCGAACCGCCGCCGATGATGGTGAGATCGCGGCCGACATTGGCGATGCGGCCTTCCGCCTGCATGCCGACGACGATGGCGATGCGCGGGCGATTCATGCTGCGAAGCTTCCCACAGGCCCGGTCCTTCCATGAGTCGCAAGGCACCCGCCCGCCGGACGGAACGACCGGACGCGCAGACCTCAACTTGCGTCGCATAAATCATGCCGGCCTTGAGTTAAATCAAAAACGGCGATTGCACGGACTTAGACTAGCTATCTCGCCTGTATTGACCTGGCCCCGTCATTGCGAGCGAAGCGAAGCAATCCATGGCTTGCGCTTGTGGCCAAGGTGGATTGCTTCGCTTCGCTCTGCAATGACGACCCTGGTTCAGGTCAGGCGAAGAATGCAATCTGGCTCACCCAGACTTGGCGGCGCTGACCCCTGAACGGATCGCGCCTTCGATGGTCGCGGGCAGGCCAGTCTGGGTCCAGTCGCCCGCCAGACGCAGGTTGCGCCATTTGGTCGCGGGCCCGGGCCGCAACCTGTCTTGCGCCGGCGTCGCGGCGAATGTGGCGCGCTTTTCCTTGATGATCTGCCAGACAGGCAAGGGCGCGGAAAATCCCGCGACCGCCTGGACCTCGGCCCAGATTTTCTCCGCCAATTCTTCGCGCGGCGTGGCGAGGAAGCGTTCGGCGGCCGAAATCGTCACCGACAGGCGGTCCTTGAACCCGAACAGCCATTCGCTGGCGCCGCCGATCACTCCGGTCAGCAAGGGCAGGCTTTGCGGCGCGGGATAGGCGAAATGGGCGTTGACGATGGCGCGGAATTCATGGGGCGCGTCAAGTCCGGGAATGAGTGTCGCGGCAATGGTCGCGGTCACCGCCAATATGACCCGATCATCGGCGTCGAGACGGATTTTCTCGCCGTCGAAATCGAGCGCGACCACCCGGTCCGCCGAAAAATCCATGCCGCGCAATTTCGCGCCGAACCGCACCTGCGCCCCATGCGCGCCCAAAAAAACCAGCGCCGGATCGACGAAGGCGGCGCTCAAGCCCTCGACCGCCACCAGCGGCCGGCAAGCGCCGCCGCCCTTCGCGAAGGTTTCGCGGACGATGGCGCCCGCAAGAAAGGCCGAGGCTTCCGACGGATCGGTGTTGAGCGCCGAGACGAACAGCGGGTCCCAGAGGTCGCGCGCGAGATCGCCGGAACCGATAAACGGGCCGCAATTTCTGGTCGCGCCGCGCGAACAGCAATTTGACCAGCGCCAGATAATCGAGCCCCGCCGTGCCGGGCACGCGGCGGTCGGGCGCGAGAATCCACCACGGCAAGGGGCCGGCGTTGGGCCGCAGGCGCCAGCGCCTTCCGCGCTCCAGATCGCAAAAATCGAAGTCGGCCTCGTCGGGGCCGGCAAGTTTTTCGTCGCCGCCGATTTTTTGCGCATAGGCCAGCGCGCTGTCATTGCCCGACAGCAGCAGATGATTGCCGTTGTCGATCGTCATGTTGAGCGTGGAGTCGAAATAGGAGCGGCAGCGCCCGCCCGCCTGCGGCGCCGCCTCATAAAGATGGACTTCGGCGCTTTCGCACAATTCAACTGCCGCCGAAAGGCCGGCCAGTCCCGCGCCCACAATATGAACGCGCGCCATCAAAAAAACCCGTAGGTCAGGACGGCGCGAAGCAGCACCAGTTTCGGGGTTCCGATTTTTGTTCTCGGCCGGGCAAAACCCCGTTCGGAAAGCCGGCGCCAGATCGCGGCATAGGCGATGCTCATGATTTTCGGCGCCCGGATTTTTCGGCGTGGTTGACTGGCCATGATGGCTTCGGCGGCGTCGAAATGGTCTTTGGCCTGCTGCATCAAAGGCGCGCAGACGGCGGCGAGATCGGGCAAAGCCACGACTTTTTCCGGCGTCGGGTCGGTGATTTCGGCGGCGAGCAAATTTTCACGCGGCAGATAGAGGCGGCCGATGGCGGCGTCCTCGTCAATGTCGCGGAGAATATTGGTCAGTTGCAGGGCGCGGCCGAGATGATGCGCCAGCGCCACGCCTTCCGCCTCCGGCAGGCCGAAGATGCGCACCGACAACCGCCCGACGGCGCTGGCGACGCGGTCGCAATAAAGATCGAGCTCCGCAGCGCTGGGAGCGACAATGTCGCCGTCGACGTCCATCTGCATGCCGTCGATCACCGCATGGAAGTCTTCGCGCAGAAATCCGTAACGTTGCAAAGGAGCGACGAGTCCGTCGGCGAGACCCGCCGGACCGCCGGCATAAAGCGCGTCGATGTCGCGCCGCCACATCGCCAGCCCCGCGCATTTTTCGGCCTTGGAGCCGCCTTCGTCGGCGATGTCGTCCACGGAGCGGCAAAAGGAATAGATTTCGAACATGGCGTCGCGTCTTTCGCGCGGCAGGATCGCCATGGCGCGATAGAAGGAGCTGTTGCGGGCGCGCGCCCGCGCCTCGTCTGTCGTTTCCTCATGCGCCGTGTCGAATTGCGCCGCGCTCATGCCCTGTTCCGCCCCGATAGACGCTCTGCGATTGCCGCGCCAACCGCGGCGAGAGCGCCGAAAAGCATCTGCTTCTTGCCGTAGTTTCACATTCTCGCTCAATGGATCGCGCGCGACCAGCAAATCGGCGATTTTTCGCGCATGATGGATAATGACCGCGATTTCGAGCCCTAGCCGGAAGTCCTTGATTTCACGCGGCAGGCCCGCGCCCTCCTCAAGCAGACCGCGATTTTTTTCCGCCAGCCTCTTCAGGCACATGCTTAAGCTCGGACTGGCCTTTGCCGCGCCGAGATCGGAGACCTCTGCGCCCACCGCCACGAGCGCGTCGAGTGGAATATAGACGCGGTTGAGGTCGGCGTAATCCTTGGCGCAATCCTGCAGGTGATTGTTGATCTGCAGGGCGGCGCAAACGGCGTCGGAGGCCGGCCACAGCTTGTCGCTCTCGCCATGGACGTCGAGCATGAAACGCCCGACCGGCATGGCCGAAAGCGCGCAATAGCCGATCAATTCGTCCCAGGTCGCATAGCGGCTTTTTTCCACGTCCTGACGAAAGGCGTCGAGCAGGTCGCGCGCATGGCGGTTGGTCAGTCCGCGCTCGGCCAGCTTTTCGCGCAACCTGACGCCGAGAGGCTCGGCATCGCTGGCGCCGATCAGGCTTTGGTCCAACTGATCGAGCAGGGCGAGTTTCTGGTCGGGTTGCAAAGACGCATGGTCGGCGACATCGTCGCCAGCGCGCACGAAATCATAAAAGGCGAAAATGACCGGACGCAGGGGCGCGGCGATCAACGCCGAGGCGACGGGAAAATTTTCGTCACCGGGGCCCTTGCCCGAAGCGGAAGTCGCAGCGCGGGCGTTTTTCCGCGGTGACCGGCGCTGCTTTTGTTTCGGCGCTCATCATTTCTCCGCCTGGTGCGCTTGCGCGCGGCCTTTCCACATGCCGCCGCGGCCGCGCCAGAATTGCAGGGCTGAATCGAGCGTATAAACCATATAAAGCGCGGCGATAAGCGGCAAGGTCAAGCTGCGAACTGCCGACAGCCCGTAAAAACGCTGGATCGGGGCAAAACTGACACACATCAGGACGAAAGCCGCCATCCCGAAGACTTGCGCAACGCCAGAGCCAAACACGGCGAGCCCAAGCGGCGCGAAATAAGTCATCACCATTCCAAGCATTGCGCCGGTGAGCCACAGCGGCGAATAATGCAGTTGCGCATAGGCCGAACGGGCGACCATTTTCCGAATGTCGTCAAGATGCGGATAGGGGCGCAGGCTGACGACGCGCTTGGTCAGGCCGAGCCAGATCGGCCCCACCTGCTTCATCCGCGCGCCAAGGGCGCAATCGTCGATCAGGGCGCCGGCGATGGCCTCGACGCCTCCCGCCTTTTGCAGCAGATTGGCGCGGGCCAGCATGCAGCCGCCCGCCGCCGCCGCCATCTTGTTGCGCCGGTCGGAAACCCATTTGAATGGGTAGAGCATCTGGAAGAAATAGACGAAGGCCGGGACCAGCAATTTTTCGGCAAAGCTCTCGCAACGCAAAAGCGCCATGAGCGAGACAAGGCCGTAACCGCCCTGCTCCGCCCGACAAACCAGAGTGCGCAGATTATCCGGCTTATGGGCGATGTCGGCGTCGGTCAGCAGGAAATATTTCGGCGCGAAATCTTTGCGCGCATGAGCAATCCCTTGGGAGACCGCCCAGAGTTTTCCCGCCCATCCGCGCGGCGGGGCTGAGCCGTCGATCACGCACAGGCGTTCGGGATGCGCCGAGGCGGCGGCGCAGGCCTTGGCCGCTTGCCCGGTGCCGTCGCTGCTCTGGTCATCGACCAGCACGATACGGAAATCGCCGGGATAATCCTGCGCCAGCAGCGAACTTATGCTGGCGGCGATCACATCCGCCTCGTCGCGCGCAGGAACAACCGCGACAACCGGCGGCCATTTTTCTGGCGACGGCAGCGCGAAAGCATCGTCACGATCTCTGCACAGCCAAAAATTTCCGCGCGCAAAAGCGAGGACGAGCCAGAGGACGAGAACGACCAGCCCCAGCACACTCACGCGATCATGCCCTTTTCGCGGAACCACGCGACCGCGTCGGCCAGGGCCATCGCATAAGGTCGCGCGGCAAATCCCAGTTCGCGCTCGGCCTTGAGTGAGGAAAAATACATGCGGTATTTGGCCATGCGTAGAGCGTCGGCTGTGATGAAGGGTTCCTTGCCGGTGAACCGCGCAATGAATTCGGCGGCGTAAGCCAGCGGAAACAGGGGCCTGCGCGGCACGACCAAGCTCGGCGGCTCTCGTCCGACCAGCATCGCGATTTCGGCCAGCATGGCGGCCAGCGGTGCGTCCTGCCCGCCGAGAATATAGCGTTCGCCGATGCGGCCCCTCTCCATCGCCGCGAGATGGCCAGCGGCGACGTCGTCGACATGGACGAGATTGAGCCCGGTGTCGACATAGGCCGGCATCCGGCCATTGCCCGCCTCAACGATCACCCGGCCGGTCGGCGTCGGTTTGATGTCGCGCGGACCGATGGGCGTTGACGGATTGACGATCACCGCCGGCAGCCCCTGTTCCGCCACCATTTTTTCAACCAGCCTTTCGGCGATGGTCTTGCTTTTCTTGTAGGCGCCGATGGCCTGCTCGGGCGTGGCCGGCGAGGTCTCGTCGACGGGACGGCCTTCGACATTGAGCTTCAGCGTGGCGACCGACGACGTGTAGACGATGCGGCTCACCCCGGCGCGCAAAGCCTCGGTCATGATATTGCCGACGCCGACGCGATTGGCCTCGATGATTTCATTCGGGATCAGGCGCCCAGAAGCGGTAATCGGCGGCGACATGATAGAGTTTGTCAACACCGCGCAGCACCGGCGTTAACGAGGCGGCGTCGCGCAGGTCGCCGATCGCGATTTCCGCGTCCAGCCCCTCGACATTGCCGCGCGGCGAGTCTTTCCGCGCCAGCAAGACGACGCGTTCGCCGCGCGCAACAAGGGCGCGGGCGACCGCCGCGCCGACAAAACCGGTGGCGCCGGTGACGAGGGTCTTGCCTGCCGAATCCATGACCTCTCCTTGGCGCCCTGCTTTGTTAGCCCCTCCTAACATGGCTAGCCTTGAGCCAGAACGCCGAAATGCGCGATCCGGGTCCATCCCGACGTGAACTCCGAAAGGGAAAAAGGCATAATATTCTCCTTTTCATCGATTATGCACCTTGCATGAAGTAATTTATCCTCCAAATCGGCAAAACTATAAAATATCATTCTTTTTTTCCGCGTTGCAACGTGATCCGAGCCGTCTTATCTTCCCTTAATCCCGGCGCTTAGCCTGTTTTCGCGCGGGCCTTGATAAGGAAGATGAAATGGCCGCCATCAAGCGACCGCCTTTGCCGGTGATTCTTGTCGCCAATGACCTTCTCGAAGGCGATGTGGTTTTCGCCGCCGAGCATGGCTGGACGCTCGATCCGCGCGAGGCGAAAGTCGCGCGGGATGAAGCGACGGCGCAGGCTCTGGAGGCCTTCGGCGCGAGCGAATTCCGGCATTCGAAAGTCGTCGATCCCTATCTGGTCGATGTCGAATTGACGCCTGAGGGCGCGCCCGTCCCGCGCCATTACCGCGAGTTGCTTCGCACGCTCGGCCCAAGCAATCGCCGCGACCTCGGCAAGCAAGCCGATTACGAGATTTGAAACGCCAAGGATACGCGCATGTATCGCTATGATGAATTCGACGAGCGCCTGGTGCGCGAGCGTGTGGCGCAATTCGCCAGTCAGGTCGAACGCCGCATTTCCGGCGCGCTGACCGAGGACGAATTTCGCCCGCTGCGCCTCAAGAACGGGCTCTATCTGCAATTGCACGCCTATATGCTGCGCATCGCCGTTCCCTATGGCACGCTCAATGCGCGGCAGTTGCGCCAGCTTGCCCGGATCGCCGACGCCTATGATCGCGGCTACGGCCATTTCACCACGCGGCAAAATCTGCAATTCAACTGGCCCAAGCTCAAGGATGTCCCGGCCATCCTGAGCCTGCTCGCCGATGTCGAAATGCATTGCATCCAGACCTCCGGCAATTGCATCCGCAACGTCACCGCCGATCATTTCGCTGGCGTTGCCCATGACGAGTTGGAAGACCCGCGTCCCGTCGCCGAACTTTTGCGCCAATGGTCGACCCTGCACCCGGAATTCGACTGGCTCGGCCGCAAATTCAAGATCGCCGTCTCCGGCGCGCCGCATGACCGCGCCGTGCTGAAGTCGCATGACGTTGGCGTGCGGATTTTGCGCGACCCCGCGACCGGGGAAATCGGCTACCAAATTTTCGCCGGCGGCGGCCTCGGCCGCACCCCGATGGAGGGCCGGGTTTTACGCGCATTCCTGCCGCGTGAAAAACTGCTCGCCTATATCGAGGCGATCCTGCGCGTCTATAATCTCGAAGGCCGCCGCGACAATAAATACAAGGCGCGCATCAAGATTTTGGTGCATGAACTCGGGCTGGAGGCCTTCCGCGCCCTGGTCGAGGAGGAATTCGCCCAGATCAATTCGCCGGAAAGCGATGTCGACGAGGCGGAATTCGCGCGCATAAAAGCCTGTTTCTCTGCCCCCGCCTATGAGGCGCAGTCCGACGTTTCGCCCAAGCTGGAAGAGGCTCAGGCGCAGGACGAAGAGTTGGCGCGCTTCGTCGAGCATAATCTTTTTCGTCACAAGCAGAAGGGCTACACGGCCCTGACCATTTCGCTCAAGAAAATTGGTCAGGCCCCCGGCGACGCCACCTCGCGCCAGATGCGCGTCATCGCCGACCTCGCCGAGAAATATTCCTTCGACGAGTTGCGCGTCACCCATATGCAGAACATCGTGCTGCCGCATGTGCGGCTCGATGATGTCGCCGAAATTTTCGCCCTTTTGCGCGCGGAAGAGTTGGGCGAGGCCAATATCGGACTCATCACCGACATCCTCGCCTGCCCCGGCCTCGATTATTGCGCCCTGGCCACCGCGCGCGCGATCCCGGTGGCGCAGGATCTGGCGCGGCATTTCGCCGATCCACAAAAGCAGAAGGAGATCGGCGACATCAACATCAAGATTTCCGGCTGCATCAACGCCTGCGGCCATCACCACGTCGGCAATATCGGCATATTGGGGCTGGAGAAAAAGGGCGCCGAATCCTACCAGATCACCATTGGCGGCGACTCCAGCGAAAATTACGCGCTCGGCGAACTATTGGGACCGGGCCTGCCGGCGGAAGTGGTGCCGGAAGCGATCGACAAGGTGCTGGCGGTTTATCTCGCGCAGCGCCAGCCGGGCGAGAGTTTCATCGAAGCCTATCGCCGCCTCGGTCTCGCGCCGTTCAAGGCCGCATTCAAGGAAATCGCCGATGCTGTTGCTTGACGCCAAGGGCGCGAAAGATGACGCCTTTTTACGCATCGACAGCGCCGAACAGGCTGCCGGCGACGCCGTGCTGGCGCCTTTCCCTGAACTCGAAGCCCTGCTCGCCACCGGCGCCAATCGCCGCATCGGCATCGTGATCGCCAATACGCAAAAGCTCGCGCCGCTGGAGCCTTATTTCGACCGGCTTGCACTGATCGTCATCGCTTTTCCGGGCAGCGCGGATGGGCGCGGCTTTTCGCTAGCGCGCAAAATTCGCCGCAGCGGTTTCAACGGCGCCTTGCGCGCTTCGGGGCCGCTTGTTTCCGATCAGTTTCCGCAGGCGTTGGCCTGCGGTTTCGATGAGGTCGAAATCCCCGACGCCAACGCGGCGCGGCAACCAGCGCAGCAATGGCTCGACGCGCTCGGCCGTATCGACCTCACCTATCAGCGCGATTTCAGCGCCGCCGAAAATATTCTGGATCAACGCCGCCGCGCGCGGACCGCGGGAGAACCCAAAAATGTCTGACGCTTTCCGCGCCTTGGCCGATGAATTGAACGAAGCTTTCGCCGGCGCCGATCTGCCCCAACGCCTGCATCTGCTGCGTGAAAAAATTTCCGGGCGCATTGTCTTCACCACCAGTTTGGGGATCGAGGATCAGGCGCTGGCCCATGCCATCGCCATGGCAAAAGTCGACATTGCCCTGGCGACGCTCGACACCGGACGGCTGTTCCCCGAAACCTATGCGGTGTGGGATGCGACGGAGAAAAAATACGGGCTGCGCATCGACGCCTTTTATCCGCAAGCCGACGCGGCGCAGGCGCTGGTTGCGCGTCAGGGCATCAATGGTTTTTACGACTCGCTCAAAGCGCGCAAGGCTTGCTGCAATGTGCGCAAGGTCGAGCCGCTTTCTCGCGCGTTAAAAGACGCGCAGGCCTGGGTCGCCGGGTTGCGCGGCGACCAGTCGGACCATCGCTCCCATCTGCGTTATGTCGAGTATGACGAAGCGCGCGGCCTGATCAAGGCCAGCCCGCTGCTCGATTTTTCGCGCGAGGACGTGGCGGCCTATTGCGCCGCCCATGATGTCCCGATCAACAAATTGCACGCCAAAAATTTCGTCTCCATCGGCTGCGCGCCCTGCACCCGCGCCATCGCGCCGGGCGAACCGGAGCGCGCCGGGCGCTGGTGGTGGGAGGACGAAGCGAAGAAGGAATGCGGCCTCCACGTCGGCGCCGACGGCAAGCTTGTCCGCGCGTCTGAGGCGGTGCGCGTCATGATCCAGCTGACCCATCTGCAAAAGCTCGAAGCCGAAAGCATTCACATCTTCCGCGAAGTCGCGGCGGAATGTGAAAACCCGGTGTTTCTCTATTCGATCGGCAAGGATTCCGCCGTCCTGCTGCATCTGGCAATGAAGGCGTTTTATCCGTCAAAGCCGCCCTTTCCGCTGCTCCATGTCGATACGACCTGGAAGTTCAAGGAAATGATCGAATTCCGCGATCAGCGCGTAAAGGATCTCGATCTGGAACTGCTGGTGCACATCAATCAGGAGGGCGTGGCCGCGGGCGTAAATCCGTTCGATTCCGGCTCGCGCATCCATACCGACGTGATGAAGACGCAAGGCCTGAAACAGGCGCTGGACAAGTATAAATTCGATGCGGCTTTCGGCGGGGCGCGGCGCGACGAGGAAAAATCGCGCGCCAAGGAGCGCGTGTTTTCGCTGCGTTCGCCCGAACATCGCTGGGACCCGAAAAACCAGCGGCCCGAGCCGTGGCGGCTCTACAACACGCGCAAAAGGCCCGGCGAAAGTTTTCGGGTCTTCCCTCTGTCCAATTGGACCGAGGCGGATGTGTGGGACTATATCGCCAAGGAAAACATTCCCGTCGTGCCGCTTTATTTCGCCAAGGAACGGCCGGTGGTGCGGCGCGACGGCTCGCTGATCATGCGCGACGACGAGCGCATGAAACTGCTGCCCGGCGAAATTGTCGAATCCTTAAGCGTGCGCTTCCGGACGCTCGGGTGCTATCCGCTGACCGGCGCGGTCGAGAGCAAGGCGGCGACCCTGCCGGAAATCATCGCGGAAATGCGCAATTCCACGTCGTCCGAACGTGAAGGCCGCATCATCGATCATGACGGCTCCGCCTCGATGGAGCAGAAGAAACAGGAAGGGTATTTCTGATGGGCCAAGCTGTGGCTGCGGCCGACTTTACCCTTCTGCCGGACGCGGCGGCGAAAGCTGTGCCGGCGTTGCAAATCAGTGAAAAAGTGTTGCTGCGCTTCATCACCTGCGGCTCGGTCGATGACGGCAAATCCACGCTGATCGGGCGGCTGCTTTACGATTCCAGCATGATCGCCGACGACCAGCTTGAAGCGCTCGACCGCGATTCCAAAAAATTCGGCACGCAGGGCGGCAATCTCGATTTCGCGCTGCTGGTGGATGGTCTGGCCGCCGAGCGCGAGCAGGGCATCACCATCGACGTCGCCTATCGCTATTTCAAGACCGACCGCCGCGCCTTCATCGTCGCCGACACCCCCGGCCACGAACAATATACCCGCAACATGGCGACCGGGGCCTCGACCGCCGATCTCGCGGTGATTTTGGTCGATGCGCGCAAGGGCATCCTGCCGCAGACGCGCCGCCATTCCTTCATCGTCTCCATGCTCGGCGTGCGCGACGTGGTGGTGGCGATCAACAAGATGGACCTCGTCGATTACAGCGAGGCGCGCTTCAACGAAATCGTCGCCGCCTATCACGAAATGGCGCAGGGATCTGAATTTTCGCAGCATCATGCCATTGCCGATTTCGGCTCTGGCGGGCGACAATATCATAGCCCTGTCAGACAACACACCCTGGTTTCAGGGCGCGCCGCTGCTGTCCTATCTTGAGACCATCGACGCGTCCGGCGCCGAACTGGCCGAGGCGGCCTTCCGCTTTCCGGTGCAATGGGTCAACCGGCCCAATCTGGATTTTCGCGGCTTTTCCGGCTGGGTCGCCAGCGGCGCGATCGAGGTCGGCGCGGCCGTCGCTTCCATGCCCTCGGGCCGCACCAGCCGCGTCAAGCGCATCGTCACCTATAACTGCTGACCTTCCGGGCGCCATAGCGGGCCAATCGGTGACGCTGGTCTTGGAAGACGAGATCGACGCATCGCGCGGCGATGTGTTCGTGGCCGCCGACCAGTTGCCGCTGGTGGGGACGCGCGCCAATGTGCGCCTACTGTGGACAGCGGAAACCAACATGCATCCGGGCGCGTCCTATATCGCCAAGCTCGGGGCGCGCACCACCAATGTCAGCATCGACAAGCTGCATCATCTGATCGACATCCATACCTTCGAGCGGGCGCCCGCGCATGCGCTCGGCCTGAATGAGATCGGCCTCGCCAGCCTGAGTTTCGACCGGCCGATGATTCTCGGCGATTACCGCGATAACCGCGATCTCGGCGGCTTCATCCTGATCGACCGCATCACCAACGAAACGGTGGCCTTCGGGCTGATCGACCTGCAAGCCGTGGTTGCGGCGCCGGCGCGGGAGGCCACGGGTGCGGCCGCCCAGGCCGCCTCGCTGGCGCGGGCTGAGTTGACGCAAAAGCTCCGCGAAAAATTGGCCCCGGCGGTTGCGAGCGGCGTGCTGGTCGGTTTTGGCGCGGTGCTGTTTGGCGCCAGCCCGGCGACGGGCGTGTTGCTCGGCTTGGCCGACGCCGCCTTGCGTCCGCTGGCGCAGGCCCTTTATGCCGACTATCAGGTGAAGGCCGCGCAGCGGGCCGCGGCGCGCGAAGAAGCGCGCATCGAGGCCCTGAGCGACGGCGACGGGATCTAATTACCAGCGGCGGCCCCAGCCGCCGCCGTAATAAAAGCCAACGCCGCCGCCATAAGGACCGCCCGCGTAAAAAGGCCCGGGGCCGTAGGCATAAGGGCCGCCATAATAATGCGGACGCGCCTCGACGTTATAGCCCTTGTTCGCCATGCAGTCGGCATAGATTGAATCGTAATGGCCTTGCAGACTCCAGGGAGCCGTTGGCAGCCTCGGCGTCGGTGACGCCCTGGGCGCGGGCGCGGCACGCAGCGGCGTCACGGGCGAAGTTGGCGTCAGTCACGCCTTCGGGAGCGACGGCGACGACGCTCGGACCGGTCGGCGCGGCGCAGGCGCCCAGCGCGAGGCACAGGGCCAACGGCATAATTTGA
Organism: uncultured Alphaproteobacteria bacterium; assembly: GCA_963813955.1. Taxonomy (GTDB): domain Bacteria; phylum Pseudomonadota; class Alphaproteobacteria; order Rhizobiales; family Beijerinckiaceae; genus Rhodoblastus. Next base: position 42,739 of record CAWFBN010000148.1, read on the forward strand.
GCTGATTTCATTTTTGATCTCGTCGGCTTTCCGATTAGCCAAGCATTCTGCACCCGCGATCCGCTCAGGCAAGGCGTAACGCTCGCAAAACCCCATTTTCAGCCAGGGCGTCACCGAAAAGCAACGCGGTCAAACCTCGTTGACCGGCCCGTTATCGAAATCGCGGCAGGAATGACCGAAGGCAGCGAGCGCGTCTTCGAGATAATCGGGCAGCAATGGTTCGCCGAGCAGATAGGTCGCAGTCGAGCTTTCGCGCCGCTCCCGCGCCTGCGCCACGGCGTCCTCCCAGTCTTTAGCCTCGAAATCGCCACGGCCGATCCACAGCAGTCCGACCAGCGCCGCCGTCTCGTCCTCGTCGAGATCGGCGATGAATTGCTGCAGTTCGGCGTGGACCGGTCCATAGGCGGCGTCGGTGAGGATGCTCTGCTCGCCATCGTCGGTGGCGTTGGAGGCGTCCGGCTTCAGGCCCTCGTCCTCGCTCAGCAACTCGCGCGCCTTGGTCACGACGAAGCAGACTTTTTCGGGGTTGATGTCGGGCATGGCGGAGGGGGTGTCTTCGATGATGCGCATGACAGACTCGCTTTATTCAACGATGCGGTTCGATGGTCAGGCTCTGTATCCAGCGCGCGCCGGGTTCGATGTCGTAGCGATGGTCCGGCGCCATAATAAGCGGCGGACAGATTTGCCGGCGGCATGGCGATCTCGTCGAGATCGATCGCCTGCGGCGTGCCGACAATGCCGTCGGGCGTGATCTTCATGGTGTAGATGAGGCCATTGCCCATTTGGGCGCCATAGTCAGTGGGGCGCTTGTAGATGAACAGCAGCGCATGTTCGAGCCAACTCAGGTCTTGCGGCGTCACCGTGTCGGGATGGGCGTAGGGATAGGGAACATGGCACAGGATGTCCGCGCCCTCGACGCATTTGAACTCGCGCATAGAGAGGAAATATTCGGCGAATTTCTTGTCGTCGAAATTCAGCTTGAACCCCGTTGCCTCGCCTTTGGGCGCAAATGTCGCGGTCCCGATAACGATGGCCTGGCCGTCGCGCGTGTGCAGGACGATGTCCTTCACGCCCTCCAGCGCCGGCTCGCCGCAAAAAGCCGGGCCGGCTGAAAAAGCCAGCAAGGCGGCGGCGAAGATTTGCGCGAATTTCATGTTTCCCCCTATTTATCTTATTTGGCTTCAACTTGGGCCGAACGGGCCTTTGCGCAAGCGCGGAAAGCCTTGTCGCAAGCGCAAAATCGGGCATGTTGGCCCCGAATTCGACCATACAGGGACTCCATGAAAAAACATCTCATTCTGACCGCGATGGCGGCCCTTCTGGCTTTTCCTGCGGTAAGCCTGCCGGCCGCAGCGAGTTCCACCGAGGCTGCCGCCCAGGCCAAACAGGCCTTTGAGGACCACGCCACGCTGTCGACGCCAAGATCCCGCCCTGAAAACCGGCCTGAAACTGACGTCGACGCAGGAAAAGAACTGGGAAAGCCTGGAAAAGGTTTTACGCGAGGTCGCCGCGACGCGGAGCGCGCGCAAGGCCGAAGCGCGGCAACAGGCGAGCGACATGCTCGACAAGGATGAAGTCGTCGCGGGCATGAAGCTCGTCGCGCAAGCTGCTCAAGGCGCGGAGCTGAGGATCTGGACAAGGTCGCCGAAGCGGCGGCGCCCCTGTTCGCCAGCATGGACGAGGCGCAAAAGCATCGCTTCGCCCTGCTCCTGCATACCTTCGCCCCCCGCGCCAGCGAACAATAAGCCGAGCTTGTTGTTTTTACGCGTTTTCTTCATGCGAACCGGGTTCCACTTCGCGTGAAAACGCTCTGGCGCTTTTTGAAAAGGGTAATGAGATGCGTAAACGCATTCTGGCGGCCGGGGTGGCCGGGTTGTGCGCCGTGCTGGCTTTTGGGGCCTTGGCTCAGCAAAGCTTGACGGTCCATCGCCGTTTCGACGTTCCCTTGCCCAAGAACGTCACGACGAGCGACGACTGGCTCGACATGGGCGACGACAACAGCGCCCCCGTGGGCTCGATGAACAAATATTCCCACATGGACAATAATGACTCGCTCGATCAAATCCAGGCGGGACCCTACCTCGGACAGAATTGGTAATTTGCCCCGACGCCCGGCCTTGCGCCGGGCGTTATATCGGCTCCGGCGCGAACGGCGTGCAGCACGACCGGGCCTCGGGCCAATTCCGCTTCCGCCTCCTCGGCGTCAGGGTCGAGAAAATGCGCTGGAGTTCGGCGCCGGGACGCGGAAAATAATTATTCACGCCTTCGCGACCATAAAAAGCCCGAAACATCTTGCGCGCGCAGTCCAGCGGCAGCGGCCCAATCTCGATCACCTCATCAATGCGGCCCGGCCGCACGATGGCCGGATCGAGACGGTCGAGATGGTTGGTCGTGACGATGAACTTTAACCCGTCCGGCGTCAGCATGCCGTCCATGCTGTTCAGGATTTCATGCAGCGGCGAGCCTCGCAGCCCCATCTCGTCAATCGTCCCGATTTTCGCGCCGTCGCGGCTCAGCGTGCCGGACAGCGCGTCAATGTCCTCGATGACGAACAGGTCGTCTTTCGTCCCGGATTTGAACGCCCCGGCCAGTCCGTGCAGGGATTTTATGTATTTGATGTTAAAGCCAAAGTCCGAAGCCAAGGGCGTGAATCAGGCTGGTCTTGCCCGTGCCGGGCGGGCCAAAAAGCACCACACCCAATTTCCATGGAATGCCGCGCGAAAGATGCCAGTCCTCGGCGGCGCCGAACCATTTGAAACGCTCGACCAGCCGCTGCTTGATTTCCGGATCGACGAAAACCGTTTCAAGAGCCCCTTTTTTTGCGGCGCATGCCGCCGTCGGCGCCGGTGGCGTTGAACATGGCGATATGGATGGAGTTTTTATGCTCGTCCGGCCGGCAATCGCTCATGAAACGCTCGACCACGCTGCGGTCGCGGGTGAGAAAGGACAAGGTGATGGTCTCCATCGGGACGACCTGCTGCGTGGCCTTGGCCTTGGAATATTTGAACAACACGCCGTCATAGAGGCCGAAACCGGCGCCAAAGCCGGTTTTGAGGTCGCCGTCCTTCATCTCCAGCGAACGGCTGAAGAAATTGAGCCTCTTGCCCTCGATATAGGCGTCGACGTCGGAAAAGTCGTTGGAAATGCTTTCCACGAAAACCTGGGTCCAGGCGGTCTTTTCGAGAAGGTCCAGCAATTTCAGCGGCACGGCGCGCAAAACATAGACCACGCCGCCGAAGGCGAGCGTGCCGATGCCGCCAGCCAGCAGTTGGTTGGAGGCAAGGGCCGAAAAAAAGGTGTCGAAAAGCGTCATTTTCCGCCCGCAAGGTTTTGGAAAACCGCGCGGTCGCGGCTTGGGCTGCAATGTTGGGACGGGTGACGGCAAAGGTAAGGGGCGCGGCGGCAATTATTTCGGCTGAAAGCAGTATCCATCCAACCGCGCAGCTTCATTTGACCTACGTCTAACCTGAACAGTCGGAGCCTCAAAAATGAGGTTAAAGGGTAGGCAACGTAGCGACGAACCGATAGTCCTCGACGAGACGCGGTTTCGTTAATGTCTATAATGAAACGGCGCCGGGCGGGGCGGCTTCGGTCGCCACCACGAAATGGCCGAAACCAAACGGCGGGAAACGATGAGCTTTATATCTTCGATCGGTTCAATCGCTAAAAGCGCCGCGACCAGGATCAAAAATTTAAAGGCGCTGCTATTGATCTGGGCGGTGCAATTGGTCGGCGCTAGCGCCGGTTCCGCCGACCCGGCGCCAAAACCTGATTCTTCCGACGAGGCCCGCATAGCCGCCCTCGCGAAACAGTGGTTCATCGACATGCAGCAAGGCAAAGTCGACCGCTCGCTATACGCGCCGGCCTATGCCGCTCAGATCACCGATGGCGCGGTGCAGGTAATGTCAGGCAGTCTCAATCGTTACGGCGCGGAGCCGCTCCGGTGCGGAAATAGCGAAAACCCGGAAGATCGGCGGACGGGTCTTTTATGTCGTAAAATTTGTGTTCCCGCGCGGGGAAGCCACGGCGCTGACGTTTGGATTCGACGCGTCGGGGAAGATTGCCGGCGTCGCAGCCGCAAGCGCAACGGGAGACTAGCCTTGAGCGGTCACTGCCCCCGCCAATCGACCGTTTGTTGGTCAAACGATCAGACGGGGGCGTGTTTGCGGGAATAGGCAAACGAGATCACGCGGTCGGCAAATTGCCGTCCGGAGTGGCCTTGTCGATAGCGGTGGGCAGATGCTGGGCCAGATATTCGGCGGCCTTGTCGACCGGAATTCCGGTTGACGCTGCGATGTTTTTTAGCTTCTCGGAGCCGAGCGCCTTTTTAATGTCGTCGGCGCTGATTGGCAGATTTCGAGCCAGTGCCGATCCATGATTTGACCTGCTGGCCATAGCCGGTCTTTTCAAGTTCTGCGACGACTCCGTCAATGCCCCCGTGCTTGTCAAAGTAGTCCTTCACCAAGGACAAAGCCTCGGCGCGGCGCGCCGCCCAGAATTCCTTTTAGCCATCCCATATCGTTTTCCTCCAATAAAAGTCGACGCCCGAGCGTTACAAAGGTTAAGTAAATACGCAGCATCTTCAAACGGACCCATCGCAAGGCCGAGACAGGCCAAGCGAGCGGAGCGAAGCCATAACGACGATATCTCAAATGACTAATTGTGGAAAGCCCCCGTCACCGCGGCCAAGCGCCGCGCAGGGCGTCATCCGAAAATCACGAATGAGGGCCTGGTAATTGCCTTTTGATCCCTACCCACGAGTGGACGACATCAAGGTTATCGGAATTGATTTATCGAGGTTGAGTTTTGCTGTGCGGCCGTAACTAGATATCCGCGCGTTATGAAATATTGAAAGCGCTATTTTTATGGGTGACCGCTGATATATTTAAAAAAATCAAAAATGGCCGCGTACATGACAGGGGAACGTATACGCGGCCTGAATGAAAAGCGACAGTTAGCGGATGTTGCTCTCGCTGAAAAAACGCATAGCCTCTCTGTCGGTGACGAGATAGCTTTCTTCACTGTCGCGCGGCGACATCGGGGAGGAGGCCGCTCATCACCCAAGCCGGGGAGGGGTCATCTACGAATATAATCAGAGAATTCATCCACTTTTTTTTCGTCTGTAGTCATTCCCCGCGGGTGCTCCGGCTTGGATTGCGATCCCATTGCCACCTCCCTCGGTTATGTTCGTTTTCGTTGTGATTTAGCCCCTTTTGGTCCGGACAACCCGATTTTTCCGCGATTGCGCTATAGACTTTATTGTTTTAAATCAATAATTTCAAGCTTTATTACGTAAGCCGAAGGAAGCCCCCAGCTGGCTTTTCGGTTTAAATTCGCCCTGAGCGGTCTTGGCCCGCCAAACTTGCTCCCCATCCCTACCCCTGCTATCCTCAAAAATTCGAGCCAAGGGGTGCTGCGCTTCAAAAAGGGCGGCTGAGATCAGACCCATAGACCTGATCTGGATAATGCCAGCGCAGGGAAGGCATGCGGCGGAACCGCATTCTCTTTTCTTGCTTACAATGGCAAGCAATGGAGGATTGCGATGAACGTCCATTCGAAAAATGTCCGCCACCCGGAGACCGTCACGCAAGGCCCCCTGCCCGGCTCGCGAAAACTCTACATCGAGCCCGCCTGTTCGCCCGGCATGCGCGTGCCGGTGCGCGAAATCCTGCTCGACGCCTCGGCCAAGGAGCCGAATTTGCGGGTTTATGACCCCTCCGGCCCCTATACCGAGATCCGATGTCGCGATCGATCTCGCCGCCGGCCTGCCGCCGATCCGCGAAAGCTGGCTCGCCGCGCGCAAGGGTCTCGAAAGCTATCAGGGCCGCCCGGTCAAGGACGAGGACAATGGCAATGTCTCGGCCGAGGCGCTGGCCGAGCCCTGCCCCGCCAAGCGCATCCTGCGCCGGGGCATTGACGGCGTTCCGGTCACGCAATATCGAATTCGCCCGCGCCGGGATCATCACCGAAGAAATGATCTATGTCGCCCATCGCGAAAATCTGGGACGCGAGGCGGCGCTGGCCGAGGCGGCGGCGCGGATCAAGGATGGCGAAATCCTTTGGCGCGGAAATGCCCGAATTCGTGACGCCGGAATTCGTGCGTTCGGAAATCGCGCGCGGGCGCGCGATCATCCCCGCCAATATCAACCATGTCGAAGTCGAGCCGATGATCATCGGCCGCAATTTTCTGGTCAAAATCAATTCCAATATCGGCAATTCCGCCGTCACCTCCTCGGTGGCGGAAGAGGTCGAGAAAATGGTGTGGTCGATCCGCTGGGGCGCGGACACGGTGATGGACCTTTCGACCGGCCGCAACATCCACAACATCCGCGACTGGATTCTCCGCAACGCGCCGGTGCCGATCGGCACCGTGCCGATCTATCAGGCGCTGGAAAAGGTCGGCGGCGACGCGCTAAAACTCGACTGGGAAGTGTTTAAAGACACCCTGATCGAGCAGGCCGAACAGGGGGTGGATTATTTCACCATCCATGCCGGCGTGCGCCTCGCCTATGTGCCGCTGACCGCCAGCCGCGTCACCGGCATCGTGTCGCGCGGCGGCTCGATCATGGCGCGCTGGTGCCTGTCAAAGCATCGCGAGAGTTTCCTCTACGAGAAATTCGACGAGATTTGCGACATCATGCGCAAATATGACGTCTCCTTCTCGCTCGGCGACGGCTTGCGCCCCGGCTGCAACGCCGACGCCAATGACGCGGCGCAATTCGCCGAGCTGGAGACGCTCGGCGAGTTGACCAAGGTCGCCTGGGACAAGGGCTGTCAGGTGATGATCGAAGGCCCCGGCCATGTGCCGATGCACAAGATCAAGGAGAATATGGACAAGCAGCTGCGCGAATGCGGCGAGGCGCCCTTTTACACGTTAGGCCCGCTGACCACCGACATCGCGCCGGGCTATGACCACATCACCTCCGCCATTGGCGCGGCGATGATCGGCTGGTTCGGCACGGCCATGCTCTGCTATGTCACGCCCAAGGAGCATCTCGGCCTGCCCGACCGCGACGACGTCAAGACCGGCGTCATCACCTATCGCATCGCCGCCCATGCCGCCGATCTGGCCAAGGGCCATCCCGGCGCGCGGGTGCGCGACGACGCCATGAGCCGGGCGCGCTTCGATTTCCGCTGGCAGGACCAGTTCAATATCGGACTGGACCCGGACACGGCCAAGAAATTCCACGACGAGACATTGCCCAAGGAAGCGCACAAGGTGGCGCATTTCTGCTCCATGTGCGGCCCAAAATTCTGCTCGATGAAGATCACGCAGGATTTGCGCGTGGAGGCGGCGGCGATGCAAAAGGCTGAAAAAGAATTGGCCGAAAAAGGCATGGCGGAAAAGAGCGCCGAGTTTATGGAAAAGGGCGGCAAGCTTTATCTGGAAACCTGAGCTCGGCATTTGCTCGATTTACGGCGTCGCAGTCGATTTTTGCTGCGGCGCCGTAGGTAAGCTTTGACATTCCTGGAAATGAGTAATTTTACTGAAATTGAGTAGTTTTACGGATAGATATCGACATCGTCTTGGTAGTAGCCTCATTCGTTGATTTTTGTTGGGCTCAGACAAATGCTTACAGCCGATGAAGTAACGATTGCCGCCTTGGCCAATATGGTCAGGCTTCTTTGCGCGGAGCTTGTCGCTGGTCAGCATCGTGACGACATCAACCTCCTCGAGAGCGCCGTTCGTTCGAAACTCAATGTTGCCGTTAACGACGCGACGCCGGAAATTCTGGCGGCTGGCCTGAAGCGCGCCCATGAAATCATGACGCCAGTTCTGCTCAACGTTCGCGCGCAAGTCACGGCGGGGTTGGAGAATGACGCCAACCGGGCGGCCCATAATGCCGGAAACAACGCCGCGGAGTTGCCTGTCAAAGGGTCGCGGGCCATCAACTGACGGCGACGCGAATTCCTGTCGCGCCCTAGCGCCTTTTCCGATCTGATTGCATCAGATCGCGGCTCTGGTTTATTGTCTTTACGCGTTTTCTTCACGCCAACCGGTAACCACTTGGCTTGAACCGAAGGTCCGCGTTAGCGAATACGCTCTAAGCCGCCTCGGCTTCCGTTTCCTCGACTTCGATCGGAGTCATCGCGCCGCCTTCGACGAGGGCGAAATCATGACCGCGCCAATGCACGCGGCCGGGAATATAGCTCGCAACGAAAATCGCAAAACTCAGAAGATCGCGCACAGGCGACAGCCAAATGGCGTGACTGCGGCCAGAGAAACGGTGATCCACTTCACTCTGGAGCGTCAGGCGGCACAGCAGCGCGGCGAAAATCAGCAGCGCGCCAGCCGGATCGTAATCGCCGGCGATCATGGCGAGCAGCGCCCAGGCCAGAGGAAAAGTCACCGCCAACCCGAAATAACCGAGCGGATCGAGCGAACGGATGGTGCGCGCCCACCGCATGTCCTGACGCCACAACTCGATGAGGGAGCCTTCGCCATGGGCGTGGCCGACCGCGAAATCAGCGAGTTTCACCTTCAGGCCGAGGTCGCGCACCGCCGCGCCGAGCGCGTAATCATCGGCGAGTTGGTCCTTGATGACGGCGAAACCGCCGATGGCGTCGAAAGTGGAGCGGCGCATGGCAATGGTCGCGCCGATGCAGGGATGGGCCATTTTCAGGGCGACGCCGGTCACGGCATTGGGCAGGAAGCCGTAGTCCACGCCCATGGCGCCGAGGCGCGACCACAGGCCTTTTTTCGGAATGCCGCAATAGAGACAGGTGACGAGCCCGACTCCGGGCGCTTCCAAAGCCGCTGTCAGCCGGGTCAGATAATCGGGCTCAACGCAAATGTCGCTATCAGCCAACACCAAAATCGAATGTTCGACATGGCGAGAGAGATTGATCAGGTTGGAGACCTTGCCATTGGCGCCGTGCCGCGCCCCATCGACCACCAATTCCGCCGTCAGCCCCGCTGGCGCGCCCGCCAATTGGCCTGCGCGCAGCGCATTGACGATTTTCCGAGCGACTGCCGCCGCGGTGTCGTCGGCGTCATGCACGCCAAACAGAATTTGCACCGGACCGGCGTAATTCTGGCGGCAGAAGCTCGCCAGATTTTCGAACAGGTCCTCTTCGGCCCCGTAGAGCGGCTTGAGGATGCTCACGCCGGGCGATTTTCGCGCGGCGGCGGCGGTGGCGCGCGGAAAGCGGCGCAGGCAGAAAATGGCCAGCAGCGTATAGCAGCATGCGATAATCGCCATTCCGTAGAACAGTGACTCCACCGGCGATTCGACCATGCTGTTCCAGATATCGCTTATCATTGCGTCCCGAAGGTTGAGTGCGTCAGGAAAGCGTCTCTACGTTGCCGCAGAACCGTTAAATTTGCAGAAAAATCGCCGCCAGCCGCCAGTGTCCGCAGCGGTCCTCGGGGGGATAGTCAGCAGCGACATGCCTTCAAGCGACATGCCTTCAAGCGTCTTGCCTTCCATCCGCCGCCAGACCCACAGGCCGGGGACGCCGCACAGGAAATCGGGAATGCGCTTGACCAGCGACAGGGCGATCGCCGTCGGCGAAGCGATGCCGAAAGCGGCGCACAGGGCGATATAGCCGCCCTCCTGCACGCCCCAGGCGCCGGGAATGAGCACGCCCGCCGCCTTGACCGCATGGCCGAGGCTCTCGATGCTCACCGAAACGGCGATCGAGGAGGGATGACCCAGCAACCGCAAGGCCAGCCAGGTTTCGAGCACGCCGACGAACCAGATGAACATGTGCCAGGCCAGCGCCACCGCCAGGCCCGAGCGATGGCGCAGAATGCCGTCAAGCCCGGAACGCAGGGCCGGCAAGGCGGCCAGCGAATCCCAGCCGGTGCGCTTCTCGACGCTCGCCGCAAGCCGGTCGATCCAGCCCATGGCGAGCACCCGCGGCGCGAGCCAGAAACCGGCCAGCGCCGGCGCCATGACCATCAGGCCGAAGACCACGGTGGACGACAAATCGCCCGCCATGTCGCTCCTGAGCAGGAGGATCACGCCAATCAGGGTGAAAACGACCTGGGTCGCCGTTTGCGCCAGCAGATCGACCAGAACGCTGGCCGCGGCGACGCCGCCCCCGACATCATATTTCCTCAGGAGTCGCGCGCCAAAAACATCGCCGCCGACCTGCGCCACCGGTAGCAGCGTGTTGATCGACTCACGCACCCAGCGCAATTTGCAGAAAATCCACAGGCTCGGGCGCGGGCGGGGAACCAGCGCCTCCCAGGCGAAGCCGGACAGACCTGTCTGGAGCAGCCGGATCAGCGCGATCCATAAAACGCCGAAGCCAACCGAGGCAAAGGCCTGCGCCACATCGCCGGCGCCCTCATAGAGGGTAAGGCCGGCAAACAGCATCAAACCCAGAATCAGGGCAAATATGGTGGCGGTTTTCATCGGTCAGGATTTAGCGAATCCCGAGCTAAAAGTCAGCCTTTCCAACGCCGACGCAGTACGAATTGCCCAAGCTGTGGCCGAAGGGGAACGCTTTCGGGTCCGCCCTGCCTATTTTCGCGGCGCTTTCGGCGAATGAGCGCCGGGCGACGTCCCGGCTTTGGCGAAGGCGTCGGCGAAGGCGTTGCCCGAGGTTGAGCGGGGCGGTTCTTTGCGCGTCGCCTCTTTGCGAACCGGCGAATCAGAACGCGGAGGACGGGCCTCGAACAAATCATCGAGCCGCATGGTCAGGGCGATGCGCTTGCGCGGCGCATCGACCTCGAGAACCTTGACCTTGACCACATCTCCGGGCTTGGCCGCGTCGCGCGGGTCCTTGATGAAGGTTTTCGACATGGCCGAAATATGCACCAGTCCATCCTGATGGACGCCAATATCGACAAAGGCCCCGAAAGCCGCGACATTGGTCACCACGCCTTCGAGCACCATGCCGGGACGCAGGTCGGAAATCTTTTCCACCCCCTCCTGGAAGGTGGCGGTCTTGAATTCGGGACGCGGATCGCGGCCGGGTTTTTCCAGCTCTTTCAAGACGTCGGTCACGGTCAGGGCGCCGAATTTTTCGTCGACGAAGTTTTGGGGCGACAGGCTGCGGATCGTCTTGGCGTCGCCGATCAGCGCGTGAATGTTGCTTTTGGTCGCCGCCAGAATCTTGCGCACCAGCGGATAGGCTTCGGGATGCACGCCCGAGCCATCGAGCGGGTCGTCGCCATCGCGAATGCGCAAAAATCCGGCGCATTGCTCAAAGGCTTTTCCGCCGAGCCGCGCGACCTTTTTCAGCTCGCTTCTCGCGCGGAAACGGCCGTTGGCGTCGCGATAGGCGACGATGCCCGAGGCCAGTCCGGGACCAAGGCCGGAGACGCGCGACAACAGCGGCGCCGAAGCGGTGTTGAGATCGACGCCGACCGCGTTGACGCAATCCTCCACCACCGCGTCGAGCGAGCGCGACAGCTTGAATTCCGCGAGATCGTGCTGGTATTGGCCGACGCCGATTGATTTGGGGTCGATCTTGACCAATTCGGCCAGCGGGTCCTGCAGGCGCCGCGCGATCGAGACAGCGCCGCGCAAGGTCACGTCGAGATCGGGCAATTCGCCGGCGGCATAGGCCGAAGCCGAATAAACCGAGGCGCCGGCCTCCGACACCACGATCTTGGTCAGTTTCTGCTCCGGCAGCTTGGCCGCGAGTTCGGCGGCCAGCTTGTCGGTCTCGCGCGACGCCGTGCCGTTGCCGATGGCGATCAATTCGACCTTGTGCAGACGGCACAGCCGTCCGAGCGCCAGCAAGGCGTCGTCCCAGCGCCTTTGCGGCTCGTGCGGATAGATCACCCCCGTGTCGACCACCTTGCCGGTAGCGTCCACCACCGCCACTTTGACGCCGGTGCGAAAGCCGGGATCGAGGCCCATGGTGGCGCGCGGTCCGGCGGGCGCGGCGAGTAGCAGATCGCGCAGATTGCCGGCGAAAACCTTGACCGCCTGATCCTCGGCGTTCTGCCACAGCCGGGCGCGCAGATCGACCGACAGCGAAATCTTGATGCGCGTGCGCCACGCCCAGCGGACGCAATCCATCAGCCATTTGTCACCGGGACGGCCGCAGGCCGCGACGCCAAAACTTGTCGCGATGGCGCGCTCGTAAGCCGCCTCGCCATTGACCTCCGCCTCGGCCGCGCTTTCCGGCTCCAGCGCAAGATCGAGAAATTCCTCCTTCTCGCCGCGAAACAGCGCGAGAATGCGATGCGACGGCAGTTTCGGCAGCGGCTCGAAGAAATCGAAATAATCGGCGAATTTCGCGCCCTCCTGCGCCTTGCCGTCGCGGAGTTTTGAAACGATGCGTCCGCGCGTCCAGAAGTTTTCGCGCAACACGCCGATCAATTCGGCCTTTTCGGAAAATTGCTCGACCAGAATGGACGCGCGCGCCCTCCAGCGCTTCCTCGGGTGTTTTTACGCCCTTTTCCGCGTCGACAAATTTTTCCGCTCGGGCGCGCGGGTCCTGGGATCGGATCGGACAAGAGCGCGGCGGCGAGCGGGCCGAGGCCGGCCTCGCGGGCGATGGTCGCCTTGGTGCGGCGCTTGGGCTTGTAAGGCAGATAGATGTCTTCGAGCTTCGCCTTGGATTCGGCGCCGAGCACCGCCGTTTCCAATTCCGGCGTCAGCTTGTCCTGGCTGCGGATCGAGTCGAGAATGGCGGCGCGCCGGTCCTCCAATTCGCGCAGATAGCGCAGCCGCTCTTCCAGATTGCGCAACTGGGTGTCGTCGAGCGCGCCGGTCGCTTCCTTGCGGTAACGGGCGATGAAGGGCACAGTCGAGCCGGCGTCCAGCAATTCGACGGCGGCGACGACCTGCCGCTCATCGACCTTCAACTCCTTGGCGATCTGGCGAGGAATTGAAATCATCGGCGGCTCCATTGGCGCGGATTGAAGTGAGGGCGCGCTTTTAACGCCTGCGGCCGCAGGCGTCAAAAGGTGCGGCATTTCGTCGCTGCGAATTGACAGCGGCGCGCAGGTCGGAAACCATAGGCAATGACCATTCCCGTGCACGAACTCGTCTTTGGAGCCCGTATCGACCCACGAAGTCGATTCCGCGGCCTTGGCCGACGCCGCCGAACAGGCGAGCGACTTCCTCAAGTCGCTGGCCAATCCCGTCCGCTTGCGCATTCTGTGCCTGCTGGTTCAGGGCGAGGCGGCGGTCGGCGAGATCACCGAAAAGCTGGGGGCCCGGCAAAGCCTCATTTCCCAGCATCTCGCCCTGTTGCGCAAGGATGGTCTGGTGCGGCCGCGACGCGACGGCCAGACCATTTATTACGCTTTGGCCGACAAGCGGGCGGAACGGCTGATCGGCGTTCTCTACGAAACCTTTTGCCCGGCCGGACCGATTGACCTTGCCGAGAAGGCGAAGGCCGCGGACACATGACGCTAGCGCCCGAATTGCGCGCAAAAAAAATCGTCGCCGTCACGCATGGCGAGGCGACCTCCGACGGGGATGGCGTCAAGATGACCCGCCTGATCGGCTCGCGCGCGCAACCGCCGCTCGATCCCTTCCTGATGCTGGATTTTTTCGGCTCCGATGAGGCCAGCGACTACCTCGGCGGCTTTCCCGACCACCCGCATCGCGGCTTCGAGACCGTGACCTACATGCTGGCCGGACGCATGCGCCATTGGGACAATCACGGCCATTCGGGCGTGATCGCAGCGGGCGACGTGCAATGGATGAAGGCGGGACGCGGCCTGATTCATTCCGAAATGCCCGAACAAGAATCTGGCCTCATGCGGGGCTTTCAGCTGTGGATCAACCTCCCCGCCGCCGAAAAAATGGCCGATCCGGCCTATCAGGAGTTTTCCGCGACGCAGATTCCGACGGAAGAACGCGAAGGCTGCCGCGCAAAGATCATCGCCGGGACGAGCGGCGGCGGCGTGACGGGGCCGGTCCGCGCGCCGCATGTCGATGCGGTCTATTTCGATATCGAACTGGCGCCGGGCGGGGTTTTCGTCGAGCCTCTGCCGCCCGGTCATGAAGCCTTTTTCGTCCTTTACGAAGGCGAGGCGACGGTCCCGTCCGAGTCGGGCGCGGAAAAGCTGGAAGCCCTGAGCCTCGTCAAGCTCGGCGCGGGCGAGACCGCCACGCTGACCGGCGGCGCCAAGGGCGCCCGCGCGCTGTTGCTGGCGGCGCGTCCGCTGCGCGAACCCATCGCCTGGAGCGGCCCTTTCGTCATGAACACGCGCAAGGAACTCATGCAGGCCTTTGAAGATTATCGCCAGGGAAAATTCTAGCTCTATTGGTCGCCTGCGAATACGGCGGCGGAAAATGCTTTTTCCTGCGAGACGATTGCGTCGAGGAAAGGTTTGGCTGTTCGCATTTTTCTGAAGGAACTCGTAGCCTTTTTCGAGAAAACTGTGGAGATCGGCGAAGCCGGCGACCGTCATGGGCTTGCGCATCATCGCGAGAGCCGCCCCCAGCAAACGATGGCGCGAGAGGGTGTCGAGCGAAGCGCCGAGATGTTCGATCAGCACAATCTGACGAGCGCGGTCGTCCTGGCGACCCATCTGGCGATAGGCGCGGGCAAAGGCGCTTTCATCGAGAGCGTGTTTTTCGCCGAGCGCCGCGACCATGTCGGCGTCGAGACTTTCGGAAAGCAAATCCAATTCGATGACGTCGGCGATGACGTTGAGAGCGGGCGCCGACAGCATTTTGGACAGGATCGGCACGACGCGCTGCATCAGTTCATCGCGTTTGGTGACGTCGGCCGGCCCATAGAGATCGGTCAGGAAAAATCGGGCGGCGTCGCCATATTCCGCGCTGGCGAGAAGATTGGCGTGGGTGCGGGAAAAACGGTCGGCCTGCCAGTTTCGCAGCGCCGTCCGGGCCGCTGATGTGCGGGAGGACGCCTTGGCGCTGGCCCGCAATCGGGCGGCGGTTGCGATATTCGCCGTCAGACGGCGAATCGCGTCATCCTTTTCCGACATTTCCATCATTCCCCTGTCGCGACGTTTTACGACGCGAGAGGCGCCGCCCCACAATCGCGAAACAGAAAGCCATCCGAAAATTCAGCTTCGGGCGCGGAGGCTTGCATCGAGGCGAGGGCTTGCCCGGGTTCGATGTCGCCCGCCAGCACCCCGGCAAAGTTTTTGACGATGGCGACGAAATCGCCGCTATGCGGCGACAGGCGCAAGGAGGTTACGCCCGCCTGGGCCAAACGATCCAGACTGCCGATCAGGTTGCAATAATTATAGGAGAGCGTCTGCACGCCGTTGATCGTCAGAAAATCCTTGCCCTCGAGCGTGCGCACGGTCAGGCCATCGAGATCCTGCTCGCAGACCAGCTTGCAGGAATCCTTGGTCAAATTATGCGCGCGCGCATGGTAGCAACGGCCCGACATCGCCAGTGGCGTGCGCCCGTAAGCCCAGACCTCGATCCCCACGCCTGACTGGAGTCCGGCCGCCGCCAGCGCCTCGACGGAGGCGAAAGGCAGTTCCGGCGGCAGGCAGATCGACCGGGCGCCCTTTTTCGCCAGAAAAGCCAGCGTGCCTTCATTATAGGTGTTGACCAGCGGGCCTATCGAAAAGGCGCTCTCCTCATCGACATAATTCATCAGGCTCAGATCGTTGATCTCGACTTCCATTCCCGATACGGCGAGCAATTCGCGCGCCGCGCGTCGCTCGCGGTCGAGCGTCACCAGGGCCAGCGATCCGAGCACAACCGACTTGCCCGCGCGCTGGAGACGTTCGATCGCCGTCCGGAAGACGATCCTCGTAAAAAGGCAAGCGTTTCGAACAGACCAATTCGCCGATGACCACCCTGTCCACCGGCGCCTCGTCGGCGATCCGCGCATAGAAATCGGAGAAGACCTCGGCCGACCAGTTATATTGCAGGGGGCCCAGCGTCAGGGCCAAGCGCGTGTCAGTCAAGGAAAAGCTCCGTTCAGGATAGGGCTTATCGCCAGGTTTTCCGATAAGCGCCGGACGTGGTTTGCTGGCCTTCGGTCAGCTTGCGCAGATCGCTGGCGGGGATGGGTCGTCCCGCCGCATGGGCGTCGACCGCAGCGCGGAAACTGCGCACCACGGCTTCGGTATAGGCGCGGCTCCGTTGCCGGCCTTCGATCTTGAGCGCGCGTACGCCGGCCGCCGCCAGTTGCGGAATGAGCGAGGCGGCGTCGAGACTGGAGGGATCTTCGAACACATGACCGGTATGGTCGCCGGTCTCGAAAGCATCCCTTGCACAGCGTTGGATAAGGCGCCGGTTCGCCCGCGGCCACCAGATCGATGGCGAAGCCGCCCAGGCGCGACACCAGCTTGTCGCCTTCTTCCTTGTATTCCACATGGCTCGCCGGCGAGCAGGCGCCATTCATGTTGGGCGACTTCCGGTGGCGTAGGACGACAGCGAGCAGCGCCCTTCGGCCATCACGCACAGGCCGCCGAAGATGAAGACTTCGGTCTCGACCTCGGTCTGGCGATTGATCGCCGCGATTTCCTGCACCGACAGCACGCGCGGCAGCACGACGCGCTTGACGCCGAAGTTCTCGGCGTAGAAATTGATCGCGTCGGCGTTGGCCGCCGCCGCCTGAACCGAGAGATGAAGCCGCAGGTTCGGATGGCGCGCGACGCATATTCCAGAAGTCCGAGATCGGCGAGGATCACGGCGTCGGCATTGGCGCGAACGGCGTCATCGACCGCCTTGCTCCAGCGCCAGAATTCCCCGGCGCGCGGAAAGGTGTTGATGGCGATAAACGTTTTCGCGCCGTGCCGGTGCGCGAATCTGATCGCCTCCGCCATTTCCTCGCGCGAAAAATTCAGCCCGGGGAAGTTGCGCGCGTTGGTCTCGTCGGCGAAGCCGCAATAGACCGAGTGCGCGCCCGCTTCCACCGCCACACGAAAGGCGGCGGGCGTTCCAGCGGGGCAAATCAGTTCGAGCGGCGGATGCAAACAGCTTGCGAATGAGCTTGCGAATTCATGCGCCCCCCCGACCGGCGCGAGTCAGGGCGACCCCGGTCAAATTCTCGACAAAACCGCACCACGGTTCGCGCCGGACTTTCGACGAGACGCTCCAGCGGGCCAAACAAGGCGGTGATTTCCGATGCCATGTCGATCTCTTCATTGTCGATGGCGTTGCGCAAGGCCAGCACGGCCTCGGTGTCGCCCTCGATGATCAGGTCGCGGGAGAAGAACAGAGCGTCGCCATCGAAAGCGCCATGCACCAGACCGAGCAGCGCCGCGAGCGGACCGGCAATTCGCGCATCCCAGGGCGAGGCGTCGCCGCTGCGCACGACATCGAGTCGGGGCTCGCCGGAATTCGGGCGAGAGCCGGAAAGCGATGGGCAGATCGGTCGGGTCGATCAGAAAAACCTTGTTCGCCTGATCGCCGAGTCGCTTGAACAGCGATGGATGGCGTCGCCCGAGACTTCGCGCCAGTTGCGCGCTGGCGAGCGACAGGGGCGCCAGCGGCAAGACGCCCAACAGGCTGGCTCCAGCGGCGGGAAAATGGGGAATCGTGATGTCTTCGACCATGAGTCGTAACAAATCAGATGCGGGAATGCGTCGCATTGATACCGGTCAAGGCGACGTAACTGCTGTCATGCCAGTTAGACAGCTGGAGCTGCCGTGGCCTTTCGTGATTTACCCCCATTCCGCGACTTGCGCGCTTTCCTTCGCTTCCTTGAGGAGCGGAAGGACTCTGGCGCGCATCCGCGAACCCGTCAGTCTCGTCCATGAGATGACGGAAATCCATCGGCGCGCCTTGGCTGCCGGCGGCCCCGCCCTGTGGTTCGACAAGGCGCATGACGCATCGCGGTCCTGCGCAATGCCGGTGCTCGCCAACCTGTTCGGGACCGCCGAGCGCGTCGCCGCGGGCTTCGGCGTCGAATCCTGCGCGCATTCGCGAACTCGGCGAAATGCTGGCCGCCTTGCGCGAGCCCTCGCCGGTCGATGGATTGAAGGACGCGCTGAACCGCTGGCCGATGGTGCGCGCCGCGCTGACGACGCGGCCGCAGACCGTCGCGCGGCCGGATTGCCAGGCGGAACGCTGGCTGGGCGCCGATGTCGATCTGTTGAAAACTCCGATCCAGACCTGCTGGCCCGGCGAACCCGCGCCGCTGATCACCTGGCCGCTGGTCATCACCCGCCCGCCGGACACGGATGCCGACGAGACGGCGCAGATGAATATCGGCGTCTATCGCATGCAGGTGCTGGGCAAGGATCGCGCCATCATGCGCTGGCTGGCGCATCGCGGCGGCGCGGCGCATCATCGCGAATGGCAGCGGCGCGGCGAGGACATGCCGGTCGCGGTCGCCATCGGCGCCGATCCGCGACCATCCTTTCCGCGGTGCTGCCGCTGCCGGAAACCATCTCGGAATTGCGTTTTTCCGGCGTGCTGCGCGGCGAGCGGCCGCGCATGTCCCCCGCGCTGACCGTGCCCGCTGCTGGTTCCGGCCGACGCGGAAATCATCATCGAAGGTTATGTTTCCGCGACCGAGACCGCGCCCGAAGGGCCCTACGGCGACCACACCGGCTATTACAACAGCGTCGAGCAATTCCCGGTGATGCGGATCACCGCCATCACCATGCGCCGCGATCCGATCTATCTGACGCACCTTCACCGGCCGCCCTCCGGACGAGCCTTCGGTGATCGGCGAGCGTTCTCAACGATCTCGCGTTGCCGACCATGCGGCGGCAAATGCCGGAGATCGTCGATGTCTGGCTGCCGCCGGAGGCCTGCTCCTATCGCATGGCCATCGTCTCGATCAGGAAAACCTATCCCGGTCAGGCCCGGCGCGTGATGATGGGCCTGTGGGGCATGCTGCCGCAATTCAGCTATACCAAGACGATCATCGTGGTGGACGAGGACATCGACATTCGCAAATGGGAGGACGTGGCCTGGGCGCTGGCGACGCGCATGGACCCGTCGCGCGATCTCGTGACCATTATCAAGGCACGCCGATCGACTATCTCGATTTCGCCTCGCCCGAATCGGGGCTCGGCGGCAAGATCGGAATCGACGCGACCAACAAGATCGGCGCCGAAACCCACCGGGAATGGGGCAAGGTGCTCGGAACCTCGGCGGACGTGTCCAAGCGCGGTCGACGCGCTGTGCCCGCTGATCGCGAAAAATTTCCCTGCCGGGTCGCGGCGGTGAAGCCGCGGGTCATTGTCGGGGTCAGCGGCGCGTCCGGCGCGGCCATCGGCCTGCGCATTGTCGAAATTTTGCGCGAACTCGGCGCGGAAACGCATCTCGTCGTGTCGACGCGCGGCGGAGCGGACGCTGGCCGAAGAAGTCGGGCCGCAGGCCTTTGACGCTTTTGCGCGCTGGCGCGCTCGCAATGCCACGCCATCGACGATGTCGGCGCCCGCATCGCCTCGGGTTCGTTTCCGACGCAGCGGCATGATCGTCGCGCCCTGTTCGATGCGGACGCTGGCGGCCATCGCCCATTGCCTTGCCGACAATCTGCTCGTTCGCGCCGCCGACGTGCATCTCAAGGAGCGTCGCCCGCTGGTGCTGGTGGCGCGGGAAACGCCGCTGCATCTTGGCCATTTGCGCGTCATGACCGCCGCGACCGAAGCCGGCGCCATCGTCATGCCGCCGGCGCCGGCCTTTTATCTGAAACCCGCCAGCGTCGCCGAAATCGTGGACCAGATCGCCCGCCGCGCCATCGATCTGCTGCATCTGTTCGAGCCGCTGTCCCGCGAATGGAGCGGCGGATCATCGAGCTAGTCGATCCTCTCAATGTCGGGCAGTTTCCAGCTCTTATCGAAGACCGCTTTTTCCGGGCCATAGAGGCGAAACCACGGAAACCAAAATTTTGCGACGGGCGTGTAAAGCCAGTTCGCCCCTTCGTCCTCGGGCGCTTTCGGTCCGATGTAAATATCGACCGAGCCGTCGGCGTTCTTTTTCAATTCCTTGTCGAGCGAACCAAGCGTCAGTCGCTCCGAGTTGAGGAAGAAGCTTGACGTTTCGAGGCTGTAAACGGTGACGGACCAGAACTCGCGCACTGGAACATTCGGCGGGACATGAAGGCGATAAGTGTTTCCGCCGCGCAGCGGTCGACCGTCGTGGTCGTGAAAGGCTCCGAAATAGAAACTGCCGGTTCCGAGCTTGGCGGTCGGGCAGAAATATTGCGACAGCGCGATGGCGCGCGCATCGACGCCAAAATAATTCGGCATGTCCCATTTGAATTCGGTCTTCATGGTAATGGGCGGCGAAGGCACGACCCATTGACTGTCCGGCTGCCACGGCGTGACATCGGTCGCCGCTTTGTCCATCAGCCAGGCATGCGCCTCGTCCGCCGCCGCTTTTAGCTGGGACGCCTGCGCGGCGTCGGGTTTGTATTCCTTGCCCTTTTCGATGCCGAGCGGCAGCAGCATGCCCATCATCTGCAGGTCGCGGGCCTGCACCGGCTCTTCATTCAGCACGCGGGCGAGATTGGGGAAAAAAGTTTCGTCATATTTCACAAGGCCGTCATACAGGATGTCGGTCATGTCGAGCAGGCGTTGCGCCGGCGGTTTGGCGGCCTGCGACAAGGGATAGACCTTGACCTGCTTCACCAGGGCGTCGCCCGCGCGAACGTCGTCCTCCGACAGCGAGCGCAGGATCGAGCGCAAAAGGGTCATGCTGTTGTAGGTCTTGGGGCGCACCACGATATAGCCGTGCGGAACCTCGCCATTGTAGTCGGGCGGCAGCACCAGATATTTGCCGCCCTTGCCCTCGAAGCCGATATCCACTTGCGGCACATACCAGGCATCCTCGATGGTGCCGTAAAAGCTGGCGCCGGGGACGGCCGGGGGCAGTTCCACCACGACAGGCCCGTCCTGTTTGGTGTTGATGAAGAAATACATATAGCGCGTGTTGACGTTGGGCGTTGGCGACTGGTTCTTCCAGCCGCCGCCCTTGGGCCACCACACAATGTCGTTGTAATTCGCCTTGCCGTCGCGGAAGGCGGCCTGTTTCACCGCGTCCTCGCCGACGAGCGGCAGCCCCCAGATGACGGCATCGACGGCGCGTCGGGAAACGATCCGGGTGGCGAGTTGGTCAGAGGTGAGAGGCGGCGCCTCCTTTGTCCCCGTGATTGAAGGCAAACCCTGGGCGAAAACCATGGCCGGGGAGATGCAGAGCGCCACAGCAGCCGTCAGGCTCCGCACTGTCAGTAAACTTGGCATGCGTTGCATTCCATTTCGCTTTTGGAAGACCCGCCGGGGCGAGGAAGGCCCAGACCAAACAGATTTCATCTAACTCTTTGAATTTATTTACAATAAAATGATTGGCTGGGGCGGGAGGAATTCGAACCTCCGTATGGCGGAATCAAAATCCGCTGCCTTACCGCTTGGCGACGCCCCATCGATCCGACTCTGGTCGGTCGGCGGCGGACCATACTGACCACATCGCCCGCCCGCAAGCGCGAGGCCTCGATTTTCTGCCTCGATCCCGAAAATTCAGCCCTTCACCGCGAAAAAGTTGACGAAACGCCGGGAATGTTGAAGCTTTCCGCTCATCGCCGCGTTGTGCGTCGAACTGCCGGAAAAACGTCAGCAAATCAAAGGAAATTGCCATGTCCAGAATGTTGCGCGCATTTGCCGCCGCCGCCTTGATCGCCCTCGCCGCCCCCGCCTTCGCGCAAACAGCCGCGCCGCAAGCGCCCGCCATGCGCGCAGCCCCCGCCAAGCCTGCGGCGGCCCCCGCCCCGCCGCCGCCCCTGCGCCCCTGCTCGACATCAACACGGCGAGCCAGGAAGAATTGCAGGCGCTCAAGGGCGTCGGCGACGTCCGCGCCAAGGCGATCATCGCCGGCCGCCCTTACAAGGGCAAAGATGAATTGTGGCAGAAGAAGATCGTGCCCAAGGGCGTTTACAAGGGCATCCAGAATCAGATCATCGCCAAGCAGAAGTAAGCGGCAAAATGCAAAAGGCGCCGTCTCATCGACGGCGCCTTCAAAAATCGCAACAAAAAGCCTCAGCGCTCGTAAATGATTCGGGCGCGCAAAGTGCCTTCGAGCGCGCGGATTTCCTCCAGCACCTGCTCGCAATCCTCACGCGTGCCGTCGGCCTCGATCACCACATAACCGACTTCGCCGTCCGTTTGCAGGAATTGCGACGCGATATTCATGCCGAGATTCGAAAAAATATTGTTCAGCTTCACCATCATGCCGGGCACGTTGCGATGGACGTGCATGTAGCGCGTGCCGGTGGGGCGTGGCGGCAATTGCACTTGCGGGAAATTGACCGCCCCCGCCGTCGAGCCGATGTCGGAATAGTCGACCAGCTTGCGCGCCACTTCCGCGCCAATGCGCTCCTGCGCCTCTTCGGTCGAGCCGCCGATATGCGGCGTCAGGATCACGTTTTCCAGGCCCTGCAGCGGCGACACGAATTTATCCGCATTGCCCGCCGGCTCCTTGGGGAACACGTCGATGGCGGCGCCGCGCAGATGCTTGTCCTTGAGCGCCTGGGCCAGCGCGTCGAGATCGACCACCGTGCCGCGCGCGTTATTGATGAAAAAGGCGCCCTTTTTCATCGCCCTGAATTGCGCCTCGCCCATCATGTTCTTGGTTTGCGGCGTTTCCGGCACATGCATGCTGACCACGTCCGCCTGGCCGAGCAACTCGTCGAGCGTCGCGCAGGGCTCGGTGTTGCCGTGGCGCAATTTGTCGGTGATGTCGAAGTAAATCACCTTCATGCCCATGCCTTCGGCCAGCGTCGACAATTGGCTGCCGATATTGCCGTAGCCGACGATGCCAAGGGTCTTGCCGCGCACTTCCAGGCTGTCGGTGGCGCTCTTGTCCCAGCCGCCCTCATGGGCCGAGACCGAACGCGAAAAGATGCGGCGCAGCAGCATGACGATCTCGCCGATCACCAGTTCCGCCACCGAGCGCGTGTTGGAGAAAGGCGCGTTGAACACCGGAATGCCGCGCGAACGGGCCGCATTGAGATTGACCTGATTGGTGCCGACCGAAAAACAGCCGACCGCGATGAGCCGGTCCGCCGCCTCGAACACCTCTTCCGTCAGCTTGGTGCGCGAGCGTATGCCGACGATATGCACGCCTTGCAGCGCCTCGCGCAATTCCGCGCCGTCGAGGGCCTTGGTCAGGCGCGTGACATTGGTGTAGCCCGCGTGCCTCGAACAGCTTCACGCCGCTCTCATGAATGCCTTCGAGCAGCAAAACCTTGATCTTGTCCTTGGGAAACGAAAGGGCAGCGTTCATCATCAACTCCTCAGAGGCGCCGCTTGGGAGCGCCTGACGCGACGGATTTCGTCGCGAAATTTCAGATTTTATTCAGATTTTTTTGGCTTTGAGCGGAATGGGCTGCGGAGAGCCGGTCTCGTCATGGATCGAGAAGCGGTAGCGGCCGTTCTCATCGCGATCGACATGATAGGAGAGCCGGTCGATGATGCGGTTGTCGCGGTCGAAGGCCAGAACCTTCGGCTGCAGCGTGGGGATTTCGTCCGCCTCGATATAGATGGAGCTGCAGATGATGATCTGGTCGCCGGGCTGACAGGTGCGCGCCGCCGCGCCATTGAGGATGCAGCAACGCGAGCCGCGCTCCCCAGGATGACATAGGTGGAGATGCGGGCGCCGGAATGCTTGTTCCAGATTTCCACGAACTCGAGCGGCAGTATCCCCGCCTCCTCGCAATGATCGGGATCGAGCGTGATCGAGCCGTGATAGTCGATATTGGCGTCCGTCACGTGGATACCGTGAAGTTTGGCGCCGACAACCTTGCGCATTAAAAAATCCCTGAAGCTGATGGGGCCTCAACCCTTTGCCGCGCTCAATAGCGTTTTTTGCGCAGCATCGCTAGAGCCCCGATCCGCTGCGGCTCCAGCTATGTTGTTTTGACGCGTTTCTTCAACGCGAAGACCAGAATTCAATCCGGCTTGAACTCCAGCGCGACGCCGTTGATGCAATAGCGCAGATGGGTGGGCGGCGGACCGTCTTCGAAGACATGGCCGAGATGGCTGTCGCACCGGCTGCAATGCACCTCGGTGCGGACCATGAGATGGCTGGCGTCGCGGCTTGTCTCCACCGCCCCGTCGATCGGATCGAAAAAGCTCGGCCAACCGGTGCCGCTCTCGAATTTTTCGGCCGAACGAAACAGTTCCTGGCCGCACCCGACACAATGAAAGGCGCCCGCGCGTTTTTCATGATTCAGCGCGCAGGAGCCAGGCCGCTCGGTGCCGTGACGGCGCAGCACGTCATACTGCTCTGGCGTGAGCAGGGCGCGCCATTCGGCATCGCTGCGGGTGATTCTGGTCTTGGTCGGGGTTTCGGTTTTCATGGGGTCCTCCCGGCGGGGAATGCCCATAGATAGGGCTTTTTGGCGTCGCAGCAAGACTCCTGGGACGCTTGCCCTGTTCGACCAACATCCGGCGCTCGCCTTTTTCCGGCCCGCGCCTTACGCTGAAGCAGAACAGGAGATTCGCATGAACGCGACGGAACAGACGCCGCCTGAAAGGCCCACCGGGGATTTGACGGTCAAGGTCGTCGCCATGCCGGCCGACACCAACGCCAATGGCGATATTTTCGGGGGTTGGGTTCTCTCGCAAATGGACATGGCGGGCGGCATCGCCGGGGTCGAGCAGGCGCGGGGGCGCGTCGTGACCATCAATGTGCATTCGATGACATTTATTCGGCCCGTCCGGGTGGGCGATGTACTGTCGGTCTATACCGAAGTGGCCTCGATCGGTCGCACCTCGATGAAGATTCACATCGAAGCCTGGGCGAAGCGCTTCCTGTCGCATGAACTGGAAAAGGTGACCGACGCCATTTTCACTTTCGTCGCCATCGACGACAGGGGCCGCCCGCGTCCAATTCCCCGCGATGAAGAAGGTCTGAGCCCCGCGTTGCCAAGCGGGACGAAATCGGTCTAATACCCCCAAGGACGCGCGATTTGGGCGCGTCCTGAACGGTGGGGCCGGTAGCTCAATGGTTAGAGCCGGCCGCTCATAACGGTCTGGTTG
>CAWFBN010000149.1:0-6430 GCA_963813955.1 uncultured Alphaproteobacteria bacterium
CATGTGTTTCTTCCCGTCCTTATGAATTCTTAAAGCCTGTCGTCTAAACCTTGGGGGCATCCCTCAACCGGAGCCCGTCCTTGCGTTCGCCCTTTGCGATCCTCTGCTCTCTGACCGTCGCCGCCAGCGCTGCCCTGATCGTCCTGCTGGCGCCGATGGTCATGCAAATGGCTCCGCCTTTGCCGGGCGGCGCGCGGCTGTTGTATCAGATCGCCCTGCTGGCAGGCGCCTTCTATGCCTATTTTCTTGGTTCCCTGCCCTTGCGCGCCCAAGGGCCGCTCCATGCGGCTCTCGGCGCGGCGGCTTTGCTGACCCTGCCGCTGGCCGGCGGCGCTGTCGCGCTTGGCTGTGCTGGCGGCCAATGTCGTGCTGGTCCCGCGCTGGTTTTCGCTCGCGCGGCCAAGGGAAAACCCCTGGCGGCTCATTGCCCTTGGCCTGGCCGTGGGCCTGCTGGCGCTGCTCGCTGAACCGATTTTCCCGCCCTCCGCGCAGGCGTGGATTTTTGTTGATGGACTGGTCATAGCCGCAGGTTTGGTCATCGCCTGGAAAGCGAAAGGCGCCCCGGCCTTTGTCCCGGCGCCTCGAAAAACGCCGCTGACCGCCGCGCTCGTCTTGCGCTGGATTTTGCTGGCCGCCCTCCCCGCTGGCCTGATGCAGTCGCTCGCCAGCGTTGCGGGCATTGGCGCCGCGACGGTCCTGGCGCTGTATTGCGGCGCCTTGGCGCTGGCCTTTTCCGGCCTCCCGGAGGTCTTCGTCCGCGCGATGCGTCTGTTCGCCCCGCTCCCGCTCATCGCGGGCGGCGTCGGCCTCACAGCGTTTTTCGTCCACGCGGCGTCGAGCCCGGCGATCTCCCTCGCTGCAAGCGCGCTTTTCGTCGTCGCGGCGCTGGCTTGCCATTGCGAATTGGCGAGGCAAAAGCCCGATGCTTCGGCCTTGAGCTTTTTTGTCCTGGCTGTCGCGCTGGGCGCGGTGTCTCGGCGGCTTTGCTGTTGAGCTTTTCGCCGAAAAACGCGCCTTCGCGGTCGGCCTGATCCTCGCTGGATTGTTGGTCGGCGCCCAAGAGGAGCACAAGACGTTGGCGCGCAGGAAACTGCGTCCCCATGTGGTGGCCGTGGTCGCGACGCTGCTGATCGGCGGCGCCCTTTCGTGGCCCGACCCGGCCGGCGAAAACGCCGACGCCATCGGCCAGTTGCGCGGGCCTCTCGACGGAAACTAGCGCCTTTTCTTTGCTAGCGTCGTCCGAACAGCTTCTCGATATCGGCGAGCTTGAGTTCGACATAGGTCGGGCGGCCGTGGTTGCACTGGCCGGCGCCGGGTGTCCGCTCCATCTCGCGCAACAG
The DNA here is from genome assembly GCA_963813955.1 of uncultured Alphaproteobacteria bacterium. Lineage (GTDB taxonomy): Bacteria > Pseudomonadota > Alphaproteobacteria > Rhizobiales > Beijerinckiaceae > Rhodoblastus. The sequence continues at coordinate 1,341 of CAWFBN010000149.1, forward strand.
CGCGTTCATTTCCTCCGGCGCGAGACGGCGGCCGGAGCGCACTGAATGGTGGCAGGCCATGGTCGCCAGCACATGGTCGAGCTTTTTCTCCAGCACCGCCGCCTGCCCGTCCTCGGCCAGCGAACAGCTGAGATCGCGCAGCATCGGCTCAATGGCGCCGAGCTTGAGTTCGGCGGGCGCCTCATGCACCGCCACGGCGCCGGGGCCAAAAGGCTCCAGCGTCAGCCCCAGCGAGCTGAGCAGGTCCGAAGCCTCGACCAGACGCTCGACATCGGCCTGATCCATTTCGACCACCAGCGGCGAAAGCAAAGCCTGACGCGCGACGCCGCTTTGCGCCCGCTCGCGCTTGAGCCGTTCGTAGACGAGGCGTTCATGCGCCGCGTGCTGATCGACCAGCACCAGCCCGTCGCGGGTCTGGGCGACGATATACGTCTCATGGATTTGCGCCCGCGCCGCGCCGAGCGGCGCCGCCAGATCCTCGGGCGCCGCCGTCGCCTCATGGGCGCGGGCGTCGGCGGCGGGCGCGACGTCATAAGTGGCCAAACTTGACTTGGCCAATCCGTCCGGTGCGGCGGGCGAGGCGCGCCAATCCCAATTTTGCGCCCAATTCTGGGCCGGACGCGCCAGCAGGCTCGCCTGCGAAAACCTATGCATCGCCGCCGGGGCATGGCTCGGCGTGGCCCGGTGGAGGGCGCTGGCGAGGCTCTGCTTCAGCGCGCCGATCACCAGACCGCGCAACAGACCGGGATCGGAAAAACGCACCTCTGCCTTGGCTGGATGGCACGTTGACATCGACGAAATGCGGCGGACATTCGACGAAAAGCGCGAGGCTCGGATGCCGGTCGGCGCTGAGGAAATCCATATAGGCGGCCCGGATGGCCCCGGCGATCTGGCGGTCGCGCACCGGACGGCCATTGACGAAGACATATTGCGCCAGCGCATTGGCGCGATGCCAGGTCGGCAGCCCGGCGAAGCCCCACAGCCGCACGCCCTCGCGCTCGGCCTCGACGGACAGGGCGTTGTCGCGAAAATCGCGGCCCAATACCTGGGTCAGCCGCGCCAGCGCCCCCTCGCGGTTGGGCGGGCAGGCCTGATGGTCAAAACCGGTCAGGCCTTCGCCGCCGAGCGAAAAGCGCACATCGGCATGGGCCATGGCGAGTCGTTTAACCACATCGGCCACCGCCTGCGCCTCGGCGCGCGGGCTTTTGAGGAATTTCAGCCGCGCCGGCGTGGCGGCGAACAGATCGCGGACTTCGATCCGCGTTCCCTGCGCCAGCGAGGCCGGGGCCAGCGCGCCGACCTCGCCGAATTCGACCCGCAGCCCCCAGCCATGCGCCTCTGTCGCGGCGCGGGAGAGGATTTCCAGCCGCGCCACCGATGCAATCGAGGGCAGAGCCTCGCCGCGAAAACCCAGCGTGGCGATATTGGTGAGGTCGCCATCGGGAATTTTGGAGGTGGCGTGGCGTTCGACGCAGAGCGCGAGATCGGCGGGGTCCATCCCGCAGCCGTCGTCAATGATGCGGATGAGCTTCTGGCCGCCGCCCTCTATGGTCACGTCAATGCGGGTCGCCCCGGCATCGAGCGCGTTTTCGAGCAATTCCTTGACGGCGGCGCTCGGCCGCTCGACCACCTCGCCGGCGGCGATGCGGTCGGCCAGAATGGAATCGAGGCGGCGGATGGTCATGGGCGCGCCTCCTCCCTTCTCCCCTTGCGGGAGAAGGTGGCGAGCCGAAGGCGAGACGGATGAGGGGGCTTAGGCCGCACAATCGAACCCCTCATCCGGCCTTTCAGGCCACCTTCTCCCGCAAGGGGAGAAGGGGCGCCGACGATCAGGATATCGGAGAACGCCATGCTAGCTGGCGGCGACCGTCTCGGCCAGCCCTTCCGGCCGCCCGACAATCGCCACCAGCAGGCGGCCGTCGGCGATCAGCCTTTTGGCGACGCGGCGCGCGTCTTCCAGCGTCACCGCGTTCACTTCCGCATTGCGGCGGTCGAGATAGCCGGCGTCGAAACCCTCGCGCTGCAACTGCTGGAGATGCCCGGCGATCTTGGTCGAAGTGTCGAAGCGCAGCGCGTAGGAGCCGGTGATGAACTTCTTGGCCTTGTCCAATTCGTCCTCGGTCGGCCCCTCCAAAGCGAGGCGTAGACATTCGGCCTCGATGACGGAAAGCGCTTCGCCCGCGCGCTCATTCTTGGTCGAGGTGCGCCGATCAGCGACGGGCTGGAATTGGCTGTGGTCAGGGTAGAATAGACCGAATAGGTCAGGCCGCGTTTTTCGCGCACTTCCTGAAAAAGCCGCGAGGTGAAGGACCCGCCGCCGAGGATGTGGTTGACCACCATGGCAGTGATGTAATCCGGGTCGCGGCGGGCGATGCCCGGCCGGCCGAAACGGATATTGGCCTGCGGCACGTCGAAATCGACCACGATGCGCTGGCCGAGGCCAGAGACCTCGATCGCCGGAATTGGCGTTAGCACGGCTTTTTGCGGCAGCCCCGCAAAGACCGCGTCGAGATAACCCGCCAATGTCGCGGCGTCGATCGCCCCGACCACGGCGACCTTCAAGCTGTCGCGCGCCTCAGATGTGGCCGTGTGAGATGCACATAACAATGGTGTACATTGATGAAAGTCTTTTGTATTCACATCAATCTTGTCGGCAGCCAACAACACACGCACACATTCGTAATGACCATATACGCATGCCAACTCCAATGCTGTGTCATTTTTGTTGTTTTTAGCGTTGACTTCTGCTTTGTGAGCGATCAACAGCGACAAGATATGCGTGTGGCCGTTGGACGCAGCAAACATCAGTGCCGTTGCACCGTTTATACTCTTTGTGTCACATTCGAGTGTCCATTGTGCATCAATACTTGAGTGGCACACTCGAGGTGACCTCGGTAGCATGCAAACATCAATGCTGTCCATTGATTCGTGCCTGCCGCATTCACGTCAATGCCGTCGACGGCCAACAGCAGACGAACACATTCGTAATTGTTTTTGTCGCAACGCCAGTATTAGTGTTGTCTCTTGATCCGTGTTTGTCGCATTCACGTCAATGCCGTTTTGAGCCAATAGGAGGCGAACACATTCGTCATGTCCATTGTAGCATGCAATCATCAATGCTGTATATTGATCTATATTTGCCGCATTCAGGTCAATCCCGTCGACAGGCAAAAGCAGGCGAACACATTCCTCATGTCCTTTGTAGCATGCAAACATCAATGCTGTCCATTGATTGTTGCTTGCCGCATTACGTCAATGCCGTGGATGGTCAACAACAGGAGCACACATTCGTCATGTCCATTGCCGCCTGCCATCATCAATGCTGTACATTTGATATTTGTTCTTCGCATTCACGTCGATGCCGTCGACGGCCAACAACAAGCCCACACATTCGCCATGTCCTTCGTTGCATGCCACCATCAATGCTGTCCATTGCTCGCTGTTGCTCGCGTTCACTTCAATGCCGTCGACAGACAACAGCAGACGAACACATTCGTAATTGTTTTTGTGACATGCAATCATCAATGCTGTACTTCGATCGATATTTGCAGCATTCTCGTCAATCCCGTCGACGGCCAACAACAGGCGAACACATTCGCCATGTCCTTTGCCGCATGCCAGTATCAGTGCCGTGTTCTCGTGGGGTGGGTTTGATTTCAAATTCACATCCGCTTTATGCGCAATCAACAGTGACACAATGTGCACGTGTCCGTCATTGGCAGCAAGCATCAGTGCCGTGTGGCCGTTGCATCTTTCGCGTCAACGTCAGCCAGTACAAACGCACACATTCGACATGTGACTGTATCGAAAAATGAGCAAACAATTTTTGTAACTAATTGTACTAAAAAAAATAAATTCAACTGAAATAAATAATAAGTTGTGAAGAGCATACATTATGTCTGTCGCCCATACATTTCCAGACACAACAGACACCAATGCATTGTCAACGCGACATCGAGTGCACACAACCAGTTGCCGTTCACTCGCATGCGCCGTTTTGCAATCGGCGCATTCGAGTGTGTCCCTGAATGCATTTACATTGGACAACATCATGTAAACGCTACGTTTTGTGCGACGCGTATTCGTTTGACAACTGCACCGAACTGCGCACGCATCAACTGAAGAACTGCCAGTCGGGGGAGGAAGCCAACCTGGCTGGGACACACCGTCTCCGCTGTCGCGGGGTACGGTTCGTCCGCAATCAGCGAACTAAGACACATCACTTCCCCTGACTCCACGGTCCGTAGCGTAAGGCTCTGCCCCTCGGCGGAATTCACGTACAGCTTCGCCTGGCCAGTGCAAATCAGGAAGAGACCGCGAGTCGGTTGGCCTTCCACAAACAGCAGCGCACCTTTGGGATAAAAAGCCGTTTGGCGGAGAGTATTAAGTGTGGTTAGAGCGCTGTGGGGAAGTTGACAAAATAGCCCGTTCTCCTTCGTGACACACCCGAAACAGTTTTCGATGACCTTCAAATTGTACGGGCCGCGTGGTAGATCGTCGGGCATGTATTCACCTTGCCGTGCCTAGTATGGTCCAAGCCACGATGTCAATCCAAGTGAAATAATCAACACAATGTGCATTTTCCACGGCTATTAAGTCACCAAATTCCAAAATCTCAGTCTTCTTGTCCATTACGGCGAGTCGCTTGTGACGCAGGTCACAATGCGCCTGGTTGCCAATCACTGACCCGACTCCTTGTCCCGCTTTATCCTCCCCCCATTGTGCGGTTGATGCTTGCGGCAGAAGGCTGCCAGCGTCCTGTGGTTTTAAGGGTAATTGGAGAACCGCCAGTATCTTGAATTTGAGGTGAAAACATGAAGAAGAATCTACGCCAGGTTATTGCTGTTAGCTCCGTGTTGTTCAGCTTTAGCGCTCTGATGTTTGCGGGAGAAATCAAAGGCAAAGTCGAGGTCCATGGTATTCGGTCGGCGCAAGACATCGCCGTCTATATTGACGCCATTTCCGGCAAGACCTTCACTCCACCCGCGAACGCCCCGGTGGAAGATCAGAAGCACATGACGTTTGTGCCGCACGTGCTCGTCGTCCTGAAAGGCACGACGGTGCAATTCTTGAACAGCGATCCGGTGGGG
>CAWFBN010000150.1:0-3197 GCA_963813955.1 uncultured Alphaproteobacteria bacterium
GACGGGCCCGGGGAGAACGGCGCAGGGCTCGGGTCATGGTTTCTTTCGTCGAGAGGTCGCGGGCCCCACTATCAGAAACTCCATTCTCGGATGCAAGTCAGTTATGCAAGTCAGGTTTAGGCCTGTCATTGCGAGCGGAGCGAAGCGATCCACCCTTGCCGTCGACCGTGCGGCCGTGGATCGCTTCGCTCCGCTGGCAATGGCGGCGAAGTCAGTGGTCGTGCGCGTGATGCCTCCGCGGCCACGCCCTCGGTCGGGACGCAACGGCGGAGTTCCAGAAGCGCCCCGGGGAACCAATCGGGAAAATGGAATGTTTGTGTGTGAACGAAGGTCGGAGCGCGCCGTCACAAAGGTGGAACACTGTGGCTGAAGATCAATCCAAGCCAGCCGGTCCGGATTTGACGCAGGGGATAACGCTCGACGCTCTTCCTGACGGCGGCAAGTTCGTTGGTCATGTTGGCGAAGCGGAGGTGCTGCTGGTTCGTCTCGGAGCAGAGATTTTCGCCATCGACGCCCTTTGCAGCCATTATCACGGTCCGCTCGTCGACGGGCTGGTAGTCGACGGGACCGTGCGTTGTCCATGGCATCACGCCTGCTTCGACCTGCGGACGGGCGAAGCTGTGCGGGCGCCGGCGTTCGACCCCCTCGCTTGCTGGTCGGTCGAGCAGCGTGACGGTTCTGGTCTTTGTGCGCGAGAGACGCAGCCGCTGCCCAAAATGCGGGGCCGGCCCGACAACGGCGCCGACGCGTATTGTCATTATTGGCGGCGGAGCAGCCGGCTTCGCAGCGGCCGAAATGCTTCGCCGGGAGCATTACCAAGGCGGCATCGTCATGTTGAGCAATGACGATGCGCCGCCCGTCGATCGGCCAAACCTGTCCAAGGATTTCCTCGCCGGCAGCGCGCCGGAAGAGTGGGTTCCGCTGAAGCCCGACAGCTTTTATGCGGAGAATGCCATCGACCTCCGCCTCAATGCAAATGTGACCGGCATTGAACCGCATTTGAAACATGTCACCCTGGGGATGAAGACGGGAATGCCCTTTGACCGCCTGCTGCTCGCGACCGGCGCCAAGCAGGTCCGGTTGCCCATTTCCGGGCGCCGACTTGCCTCATGTCCATGTGTTGCGATCCTTGTCGGATTGCCGGGCCATCATCGCCCAGGCCGGCGCCGCGAAACGAGCGGTGGTGGTCGGCGCCAGCTTCATCGGTCTTGAAAGCGCGGCGGCGCTGCGCGCCCGCGATATCGAGGTTCATGTCGTGGCGCCCGAGACAGCGGCCGCTGGAGCGCGATTCTCGGCCCGCAGATGGGCGATTTCATTCGCGCGCTGCATGAAGAGCATGGCGTGATCTTTCATCTCGGAGACGCGCCGGTGGAAATCGAAGCCGGGCGCGTGAAACTGAAGAGCGGCGGCGTCGCTCGAGGCGGATTTGGTCATCCTCGGCGTCGGCGTCAGGCCGCGGACTGCAGCTTGCCGAAGCCGCGGGCCTGCACGTCGATCGCGGCGTGGTGGTGGATGCGTTTCTCGAAACCAGCGCGCCCGGGATTTTTGCGGCGGGCGACATCGCGCGCTGGCCCGATCCCTATAGCGGCGACCTCATTCGCGTCGAACACTGGGTTGTCGCCGAGCGCCAGGGACAGACCGCCGCGCTCAACATGCTCGGGCGGCGCGAAAGCATATGCGGCGGTCCCTTTCTTCTGGAGCCAGCATTACGACATTCCCATCAATTATGTCGGTCATGCGGAAACGTGGGATCGAACTCGTCGTCGAAGGCGACATCAACGCCAAGGATTGTTTGCTGCGATTCAAAAGCCAGGGCCGCACACTGGCCGTGGCTTCCATCTTCCGTGATCTCGAAAATCTGCAGGCCGAGCTTGCGATGGAGCGGGCCGCTTCGCGCGCCACGAGCGATAAGACAATTTGGCGCGATCCATTTCATAACGATCAATGATATTTGGAGACCGACGATGAGCCTTCCGTTTCCCCAACACCCCTTCCTGAGCGACGAATTCGCGCCGATCCAGTTTGAGGCCGACGCCTATGACCTGCCCGTGCGAGGCGAAATTCCGCGAGACCTTGCCGGCACGCTGTTGCGCAACAGTCCCAATCCGCAATTCGCGCCACGAGACAAGAATTATCACTGTTTCGTCGGCGACGGGATGGTTCACGCCTTCCACATCGAGGACGGCCGCGTTTCCTATCGAAATCGTTGGGTGCGAACGCCAAAGTTCGAGTTGGAGCGCGCCGCGCATCGCGCGCTGTTCGGGAGCTGGGGCGATCCGAGGACGACCGATCGTTCTGCTATCGGCAAGGATTTCGGCGTCGCAAATACCAGCATCGTCGCTCACGGCAACAAGGTGTTCGCCTGCGAAGAGATGCATCTGCCCTTTCGAGATCGATCCCGGAAACGCTTGAATCGCGAGGCTATTATAACTTCGCCGGCGCGCTGAAGACGGGACGGTTCACCGCACATCCCAAGGTTGATCCGCACACGGGAGAAATGGCCTTTTTCGGCTATAGCGTCGGCGGATGGTTCACCAAAACCATTTCCTATGGCTTCGTGGACCGGGATGGGAAACTCACCCGGATGGAGAAATTCAACGCGCCTTATTCCTGCATGATTCACGATTTTCTTGCGACCAAAAATTATCTGTTGTTTCCGATCCTCCCGCTGACCGGAAGTCTCATGCGCGCCATGACCGGCCGCTCGCCCTTCAAATGGGAGCCGGACAAAGGCGGTTATGTTGGCGTTGTTCGGCGCGACGCCGGCGCAGCTTCGCTGCGCTGGTTCAGTTGCGACCCCTGTTTCGTCTTTCACGGCATGAATGCTTACGAAGAAGACGACAAGATCATCGCGCATGTCATCCAGTATGATGCCGCGCCCGAACTCAAGGCAAACTCGACCGATCTCGCCAAGGCGAACGGTCGCCTCACCCGCTGGGAGTTGAACCTCAGGGACAATACCGATCGCGTCAAACAGGTTCAGATCGACGATCTCGCCAGCGAGTTCCCGCGCATGGACGAGCGCTTTGCGCAAAATCCCTACCGGCACGGCTATTTCGCCGCCAAGCGCGACGGAATCCGGTTCGACAAGCTGGTTCATCGTGATTTCGCCACCGGCCGCCAGACGTTCTTCCAGCTTCCAGAAGGCGATGCCCTATCAGAACCGGTGTTTGCGCCGAAAAATGCCGGGGCCGCCG
>CAWFBN010000151.1:0-3203 GCA_963813955.1 uncultured Alphaproteobacteria bacterium
GGGCCCAGGGGAGAACGGCGCAGGGCTCGGGTCATGGTTTCTTTCGTCGAGAGAAGTCACGGGCGCCCCAGTTGTCGGAAGACTCCATTCTCGGATGCAAGTCGGTTATGCGGAGTCGGGTTTGGGCCTGTCATTGCGAGCCGGAGCGAAGCAATCCACCCTTGCCGTCGACCGTGCGGCCATCGATTGCTCGCTCCGCTGCGCAATGACGGCGAAGTCAGTGGTCGTGCGCGTGATGCTCCGCGGCCACGCCCTCGGTCGGGACGCAACGGCGGAGTTCCAGAATGGCGACCTCGGGGAACCAATCGGGAAAACGGAATGTTTGTGTGTGAACGAATGTCAGGAAGCGCGCCGTCACAAAGGTCGGAACACCATGGCTGAAGATCAGTCCAAGCCCGCCGGTCCGGACTTGACGCAGGGCGTAACGCTCGACGCTCTTCCCGATGGCGGCAAGCTCGTCGGCCATGTTGGCGAAGCGGAGGTTCTGCTGGTCCGCCTCGGGGCCGAGATTTTCGCCATCGACGCCCTTTGCAGCCATTATCACGGTCCGCTCGCCGAAGGTCTGGTGGTCGACGGGACCGTGCGTTGTCCATGGCATCACGCCTGCTTCGACCTGCGGACGGGCGAAGCCTTGCGGGCGCCGGCGCTGAGCTCCGCTCGCCTGTCTGGTCGGTCGAGCAGCGTGACGGCTCTGTTTTCGTGCGCGAGAGACGCGCCGCAGCCGAAAACGCGCGGCACGGCTCCGACGAACGGCGCCGGAGCGCATTGTCATTGTTGGCGGCGGGGCAGCCGGCTTCGCCGCGGCCGAAATGCTTCGCCGGGAGGATTATCAAGGCGGCATCGTCATGCTGAGCAATGACGATGCGCCGCCGGTCGATCGGCCAAACCTGTCCAAGGATTATCTCGCCGGCAGCGCGCCGGAGGAATGGGTTCCGCTGAAGCCGGACGAGCTTTTATGCGGAAAACGGCATCGACCTCCGCCTCAATGCGAATGTCACCGGCATCGATCGCCATGCGCAGACACGTGACGCTCGGCGATGGCGGCCAAATTCCCTTTGATCGCCTGCTGCTCGCGACGGGCGCCGAGCCGGTCCGCCTGCCCATTCCGGGCGCCGACCTGCCGCATGTCCATGTGCTGCGATCCTTGTCGGATTGCCGGGCCATCATCGCCCAGGCCGGCGCCGCGAAACGAGCGGTGGTGGTCGGCGCCAGCTTCATCGGTCTGGAAAGCGCGGCGGCGCTGCGCGCCCGCGATATCGAGGTTCATGTCGTGGCGCCCGAGACAGCGGCCGCTGGAGCGGGTTCTCGGCCCGCAGATGGGCGATTTCATTCGCGCGCTGCATGAAGAGCATGGCGTGATCTTTCATCTCGGAGACGCGCCGGTGGAAATCGAAACCGGGCGCGTGAAATTGAAAAGCGGCGGATCGCTAGAGGCGGATTTGGTCATCCTCGGCGTCGGCGTCAGGCCGCGGATACAACTTGCCGAAGCCGCGGGCCTGCATATCGATCGCGGCGTGGTGGTGGATGGGTTTCTCGAAACCAGCGCGCCCGGGATTTTTGCAGCGGGCGACATCGCGCGCTGGCCCGATCCTTACAGCGGCGACCTTATTCGCGTCGAACATTGGGTCGTCGCCGAGCGCCAGGGACAGATCGCCGCGCTCAACATGCTCGGGCGGCGCGAAAAATATGCGGCGGTCCCTTTCTTCTGGAGCCAGCATTACGACATTCCCATCAATTATGTCGGTCATGCGGAAGCGTGGGATCAACTTATCGTTGAAGGCGACATCAACGCCAAGGATTGTTTGCTGCAATTCAAAAGCCAGGGCCGCACACTGGCCGTGGCTTCCATCTTCCGTGATCTCGAAAATCTTGCAGGCCGAGCTTGCGATGGAGCGGGCCGGTTCGGCCGCCTGAAGCGAGCGAAAACAATTTGGCGCGATCCATTTCAAAGATAATGTATTTGGAGCCGACGATGAGCCTTCCCTTTCCCCAACACCCATTCCTGAGCGACGAATTCGCGCCGATCCAGTTTGAGGCCGACGCCTATGACCTGCCCGTGCGAGGCGAAATTCCGCGAGACCTTGCCGGCACGCTGTTGCGCAACAGTCCCAATCCGCAATTCGCGCCACGAGACAAGAATTATCACTGTTTCGTCGGCGACGGGATGGTTCACGCCTTCCACATCGAGGACGGCCGCGTTTCCTATCGCAATCGTTGGGTGCGAACGCCAAAATTCGAGTTGGAGCGCGCCGCGCATCGCGCGTTGTTCGGGAGCTGGGGCGATCCGAGGACGACCGATCGTTCTGCAATCGGCAAGGATTTCGGCGTCGCAAATACCAGCATCGTCGCTCACGGCAACAAGGTGTTCGCCTGCGAAGAGATGCATCTGCCCTTCGAGATCGATCCGGAAACGCTTGAATCGCGAGGCTATTGTAACTTCGCCGGCGCGCTGAAGACGGGACGGTTCACCGCACATCCCAAGGTTGATCCGCACACGGGAGAAATGGCCTTTTTCGGCTATAGCGTCGGCGGATGGTTCACCAAAACCATTTCCTATGGCTTCGTGGACCGGGATGGGAAACTCACCCGGATGGAGAAATTCAACGCGCCTTATTCCTGCATGATTCACGATTTTCTTGCGACGAAAAATTATCTGTTGTTTCCGATCCTCCCGCTGACCGGAAGTCTCATGCGCGCCATGACCGGCCGCTCGCCCTTCAAATGGGAGCCGGACAAAGGCGGTTATGTTGGCGTTGTTCGGCGCGACGCCGGCGCAGCTTCGCTGCGCTGGTTCAGTTGCGACCCCTGTTTCGTCTTTCACGGCATGAATGCTTACGAAGAAGACGACAAGATCATCGCGCATGTCATCCAGTATGATGCCGCGCCCGAACTCAAGGCAAACTCGACCGATCTCGCCAAGGCGAACGGTCGCCTCACCCGCTGGGAGTTGAACCTCAGGGACAATACCGATCGCGTCAAACAGGTTCAGATCGACGATCTCGCCAGCGAGTTCCCGCGCATGGACGAGCGCTTTGCGCAAAATCCCTACCGGCACGGCTATTTCGCCGCCAAGCGCGACGGAATCCGGTTCGACAAGCTGGTTCATCGTGATTTCGCCACCGGCCGCCAGACGTTCTTCCAGCTTCCAGAAGGCGATGCCCTATCAGAACCGGTGTTTGCGCCGAAAAATGCCGGGGCCGCCG
>CAWFBN010000152.1:0-8589 GCA_963813955.1 uncultured Alphaproteobacteria bacterium
GATAGCATAGCATAAGCTACTGTCGCCATGATCGACGGGTTTACTCTTGGAAAGAACGACGAAGCTTAAAGTCGTACGTCGCCTCACCGGAATCGGAATTGCCATTCTTTCGGGCTCCGCACCTTTCGCAGCTCAGGCGCAGACACTGACGGCCCAGCAAATTCTGAGTGAATTCAACGCTGTTGTATCAACAATTTCAACTCGGTCGCCGATGTGGAAGGTCGCCTGGCTCGCGGCAATATCCAAAGTGGCGCTACATTCTATAACAATCCCAGCGCCCAGAGCGGAGCTTCCACCTTTTGGGCGGTCAAATGTGCGCTGTCACCCAGCGGCATGCAACAGATGCAACGTCGATAACGGAAATGACAATGTCAATTGATCTGACCAGCATCGGAACAGCGGTCAGCTACAATCTCAATGGCGGTGCTGAAACAAAACGCCCCCGCCTTTTCGATAGCGTCAAAGCCGGAATCACTGGGACGACTCTGGAAGGCCTGACGCCAATAGCACGGAATAGCACAGATCTCACACAATTTCACCTTAATATCAATCCGAATAGCATCAAGCGTGGCCATATTGACGTCGCCGCGTCGCAACTCTCGCTGCGGCAAATCTGGACTTCAAGGGTTCGGCCAGCACCATCAACGGATCAATGTGACCGCAGCTACTGGTTACGCGTTCGCTCAGAATTTCAATTTCAACACGTCACGATGACTGCTGGGGATCTCGAATCATGTCATCTGGAACTTGAGAACACCGGCAGCCTCAATTTGAAATTATGGCAGGGCGCTGTGCTTAGCCCTGACGCAGACCGTGACCAACAACTACCGCCATTTTAAGGCTCGCTTTACGCTTTGAATCTCAACGGGCAGGCAATTTCCACGATCACCCCTTCCAGGGCAGCGTTGCGTTCAGCGTTCCTGTCCTGTCGCAGGAGCTGGCCTCCCCGCGCTTCCGGCCTCCTCGGCTTCTGTCTCTAACCGTCGCCGGAGCGCCGCCTGAGCGACCAGCGCGCGCTCAACATAGCGTGATGCGCCGCCCGTTTCGGGCGGCGTTTGCGGATCAGGGCCCTGGCCCGAGCCGCCCATCACGTAGCGCATCTCGCCGCCGAACAGTTTGGCGCCGTTGAACACCGAGCTGGCCGGCGCGATATGGTCTTCCCTGGCGGCAAGATTGTAGATCGGGATCTTGATCTTGCCGATGTCGAGCATCTCGTCGCCCAGCACCATCTCCTCTTGGCGAAGCGGTTCTCGAGATAGCAATTGCGCAGATAATAGGAATGGTTTGCCCGGGGCATCCGGGTGGAATCGGTGTTCCAGGTCAGCAGGTCGAAGGCCATCGGCTCGATGCCCTTGAGGTAGTTGTTGACCACATAGGACCAGATCAGGTCGTTCGGCCGCAGCATGTTGAAGGCGTTGGCCATGGAGCGGCCTTCGAGATAGCCGGCCAGGTGCATTTCATCTTCGATATTCTTGATCCGGTCCTCGTCGGCGAAGACTTTCAGATCGCCTGGATCGGTGAAATCGACCTGGGTGGTGAACAGCGTGGCGCTGTCGATGCGGTCGTCGCCCTTGGCCGCCATATAGGCCAGGGTCGCGGCGGTCAGCGTGCCGCCGACGCAATAGCCGATCGCGGTGACCTGCTTTTCGCCGGTGATCGTCTCGATCTGGTCGAGCGCCGCGAAAATGCCCTCCTGCATATAGGCCTCGAAATCCTTGTTGGCGTGGCGCGCGTCGGGATTGACCCATGAGATCAGAAGACCGTCAGGCCCTGCGACACCGCCCAGCGGATGAAGCTTTTGTCAGGGTTGAGATCGAGGATATAGAACTTGTTGATCCACGGCGGGATGATCAGCAAGCGGCCGTTTGTAGACCTGCTCGGTGGTCGGCGCATATTGCATCAGTTCGATCAGATCGTTGCGGAACACCACCTTGCCCGGCGTGGTGGCGAGATTGACGCCGAGTTCGAACTTGCCGCCGCTGGTCTGGCGGATGCGGATATTGCCGTTGCCGGCCTCGATGTCCTCCGCCAGCATTTTCATGCCGCGCGCCAGATTTTCGCCTTCGGCCGTCCAGGTCGTGCGCAGGAGTTCCGGGTTGGTCAGCAGGAAATTCGAGGGCGACAGCGCGCCGGCCATCTGCCGCACATAAAAGGCCGCCTTGTCCTGGGTGCGCTTGTCGAGTTCGGCGTCCTCGACCATGATGGGTCGCACCAGTTATTGGCGATGCCATAGGCCTGACGCAGGAAATCGAAGGCGGGATTGTCCTGCCAGTCCGGGGACGGCGAAGCGTTTGTCCTTGGGATCGGCCGGCAATAGGGCTTGTCTTCCTCGCCGGAAAAGCGGCGCAGCGTATTGGCCCACAGGCCCAGGAATTGCGTGGACAGAGCTGGTTGCGCCTCGATCGTGCGGCGCGGATCGGCCAGCCAGTATTCGGCGACATGGCCGAAGGTCTTCACGGCGTCGGCGACATCGTCGGCCATGCCGGTCTTGACCTTGCCCTGCTCGACGGGCTTGACCATCGCCGCCATGGCCTTGCCGAATTGCTCCATCGCTCGCGCGATGTTGTCCGCCATGCGCTCGAATTTGGGCGCGGCGTGTTCCGGCGTCGGACTGCGGCTGTCCGTGGGCTTGGCGGTGGGCGCGGCAAGGGGGGCGCAGGGGACAAGTGGAGCGGAGGCGACAGGCGCCGCGCGGGGCTTTGGCCGCAGGCTTGGCTTTTTGGGCAGGCTTCGCCACGGCCTTGGGCGGCGGGCTGACCTTGGCGACTTTGATCGGCGAGCGCTTGGCTGCGGCGCGGCGTCGATCGGCTTGGCGGCTACGGCTTGACGTTGCCGGCTTGGCTGTTTTCCGCGCGGCTTTCCTGGAGGTCGACGCGGGCGCGTCGGCGCCGCTTCGCGCAGCCGCTGCCACGGGCGTTTACTGGACAATCGACCTGGGAATTCTGGCTGCGACATGACGTTCCCTCACTTTATGTCGGGACTGATTTCAGGTGTGTTGAGAACCCATCGTCCCGTTTCGGACATAATAAGACTTTATGCGACGGTTTCAGCAATGATCCGAAGGAAGAAGTTCTTAAGGCTAATGTACGCGACTGTTGACGAAAGCCAAATGGCCATGCTTGTCGATTTGATTCCGCGTATTTCGGCAGGCGAGGGAAGATGGCCCAGTTTGCTCATTGATGCTCGTCACTTCTTTCGCTGCGGTGCTGGGCGCAGCCGCGGGTTTTGCGCAACTAGCCGGCAGCGCCCGCCGGCCCCAGCCGGCGCCAGCCAGCCGACCCCAATGCCGCTGCGCCAAACCGTTCGACCGACGATTTCATCGGGGTGACCACCGAAACGGGCGAGGCGCCGATTTCGTCCGCCAGACCCGGCCCGATGCGGAAAAAATGGATTATTCGCATTTGACCGGCGTCGACAAGAAGCGCGTTCCGGTCAAGACTCCCGCAGCAGGTCGAAGCCGACAAGGCCGCGCTGATTGCGATACGCGACAAGGCCGACGCCGCCGCAAGAAACTGCAGGGCGAAAAGCTGGAAGCCGTCGCGCCCAACAAGCGCCCCGCCGGCCGAACATTTCTGAACGGCGCGTTTGAACGTGCGTTCGGCCACAAAATCCCTGACATTGGCCGGTGCGCGCGTGCTAATCACGGCGTTTCCCCGGCGTCCGGACGCCAGGTCGATTCCGGAATTAGGCAAGAGGACGAGGTTGATGAGCGATTTTTATCGCGTGCGGCGCCTGCCGCCTTATGTGTTCGAACAGGTCAACCGTCTGAAAGCCAAGGCCCGCGCCGGCGGCGCCGACATCATCGACCTCGGCATGGGCAATCCCGATCTGCCGACTCCGCGTCATGTGGTGGACAAGCTGGTCGAGACGGCCGGCAAGCCGCGCACCGACCGCTATTCCGCCTCCAAGGGCATCGCCGGGCTGCGCCGGGCGCAGGCCGCCTATTACGAGCGCCGTTTCGGCGTCAAGCTCGATCCCGACACCCAGGTCGTGACGACGCTGGGCTCGAAGGAAGGCTTCGCCAATATGGCGCAGGCCATCACCGCGCCGGGCGACGTGGTGCTGGTGCCCAATCCCTCTTATCCGATCCACGCCTTCGGCTTTCTGATGGCCGGCGGCGTGATCCGCTCGGTGCCGATCGAGCCGGACGAGAATTTTTCCGCTCCGCCGAGCGGGCGGTGATGCATTCCATCCCCAAGCCGATCGCGCTGGTGGTGTGCTATCCCTCCAATCCGACCGCCATGGTGGCTCGCTGGATTTTTACCGCGATCTCGTCGCTTTTCGCCAAAAAGCACGACATTTCATCCTGTCCGACCTGGCCTATGCGGAAGTCTATTTCGACGACAATCCGCCGCCATCGGTGCTGCAGGTTCCCGGCGCCAATGACATCTGCGTCGAATTCACCTCGATGTCGAAGACCTATTCGATGGCGGGCTGGCGCATCGGCTTCGCGGTCGGCAACGAGCGCCTGCTTTCAGCGCTGGCGCGGGTCAAATCCTATCTCGATTACGGCGCCTATACGCCGATCCAGGTGGCGGCGGCGGCGGCGCTGAACGGCTCGGACGATTGCATCAAGGAAATGCGCGCCATCTACAAGAAGCGCCGCGACGTGATGGTCGAAAGCTTCGCCCAGGCGGGGTGGAAAATTCCGGCGCCCACGGCCTCGATGTTCGCCTGGGTGCCGGTGCCGGAAAAATTCCGCCCGCTCGGCAGCCTGGAATTTTCCAAACTGCTGATCGAAAAGGCCGATGTCGCGGTCGCGCCGGGCATTGGCTTCGGCGAGCACGGCGACGATTACGTGCGTCTGGCGCTGGTCGAGAACGAGCAGCGCATCCGCCAGGCGGCGCGCGGCATCCGGCGCTTTTTCGACGGCGCCGACGAGGCGCTGCATAATGTGATCGGCTGGCTCGGCGACGCGCTGATCGCAGCCACAAAGCGGCGCGCCGGGAGCGCCGCCCGCACCGCCGCGCGAAAGTCTCGCGCAAGTTCCCGCGAGCATGGTGAGCCGTCTTCTTGAACGGAATCCATGCCGTGCCGAAATTTCATTTTCATCTGACTCTCACGCGCCGGGTCTGGGCGCTGGTCTTGCTGGCCCTCGTGACCATGGCGGGTGGACCGGCATGGCGCTCTATCAATTCAATGGCTTGACGCAGGAACGGGGCAGGCGGAATTGCGCCGCGAAGTGGAGATCGCCGAGGGCATCGCTGAAAGACGCCGTGTCGCCAACGGCGGCGGACCGGGCGGCGGCGATCCGCGGCGCCCTCGAAAAGCTCCGGCCGGTCCGTTTCGGCGAAATCGGGCTATTTTTTTGTCATCGACTTCGATGGCGTTTCGCGGCTTTCGCCGGTGACGCCGGAACTCGAAGGCAAAAGCCTGCTGGACATCAAGGACGCCGACGGCGGCTTTCCTTTCCGCGAGATGCTGGCTCAGGCCAGGTCCAATGGCGGCGGCTATGCGGTCTATCATTGGAAAAAGCCGGGCGACAGCGGCGAAACGGCCCAAAAGACCTCTTATGTGCTGGCGATTCCCGAACTCGGGCTGATGATTGGCTCCGGCGTTTATCTGGACGACATTTTCAGCCAGATCTTCGGCGTCGTCGCGCGGATCGCGCTGATGGTCGCGCCGCTGCTGGCGCTGTTCATCGGCTTCGCCTGGTTCGTCGGCCACACGATTTCGCACCGGCTGGCGGACATGACCACGGCCTTGCGCGAGATGGCCCAGGGCAATTACGACATCGAATTGCCGGGCCTCGACCGCGAGGACGAGTTGTCCGAAATGGCCCGCGCCATCGACGCCTTCAAGAATGGCTTGCGCGAGACGGCGCGGACGCAGAGCGACCAGCGCGAGGACCAGCGCCGGAGTGCGCAGCAGGCCCGGTCGAACTCCATGCAGACGCTGGCGCAGAATTTCGAAACGGCGATCGGCGGCGTGGTCGGCGGCCGTGACCCTGTCGACACATGAGCTTGAAAATACGCCCGTTCGCTGGTGCAGGAGGCGCGCTATTCCGGCGAACAGGCCGAGATTGGCGCGCAGGCGGCGGAAACCGCCTCGCATAATGTGCAATCCGTGGCGGCGGCGGCCGAGGAACTGACCTATTCGGTCGAGGAAATCGGCGGTCAGGCGTCGCGGTCGCAGACGGTTTCCTCCGATGCGGCGCGCGAGGCGGAAACCACCCGGGGCCGGGTGGCCGAACTGGTCGCGGCGATCGATCACATTGGCGGCATCGTCGCCATGATCACCGGCATCGCCCAGCAGACCAACATGCTGGCGCTCAACGCGACGATCGAGGCGGCGCGGGCCGGCGAGCAGGGGCGCGGCTTCGCCGTGGTGGCGCAGGAAGTGAAATCGCTGGCCGAACAGACCTCGCGCGCCACCGCCGATGTCGCGGAACAAATCGCCAGCGTCCAGCGGGCCTCGCAGGAGGCCAGCGCCTGTATCGGCGCGATGACGCAAGCGACGCATGAGGTCAACGGCATCGCTTCGGCGATCGCAACCTCCGTCGGTTCGCAGGGCGCGGCGACGCGCGAAATCGCCCAGAATGTGCAGGAGACCTCGGCCCGGACCGAGGAATTGAACAGGGTGATCGAGGAAGTGCGCAACGCCTCGCGTCAATCGGGCGGATCGGCCGAGCAGGTGCTGCAATCGGTGACCGAACTGGCCCGCCAGACCGAAAGGCTGCGTGGCGAATGCGACCAGTTTCTCGCTCAGGTCCGCGCGGCTTGATTCAGGACGAGGCGCGGCGCCGTCGCCGGTCTGCTCGACGCGGCGATAAAAGCAGGATTTACGGCCGGTGTGACACGCCTTGCCGTCGCCGCCGGCGGTTACGCGCAGCAACAGGGCGTCCTGGTCGCAATCGGTGCTGATGTCCACGACCTGCTGCACCTGCCCGGAGGTGTCGCCCTTGCGCCACAGTGTTTCCCGCGAGCGCGACCAGTAATGGGCGACGCCGGTCTCCAGCGTTTTTTCCAACGCGAGTTCGTTCATATAGGCGAGCATCAGGATCTCGCCGGTCGAAGCCTCGGTCGTGACGCAGACGATCAGGCCATGCGCGTCGAATTTCGGCGTGAAAACATCGCCTTCTTCGAGAAGTTTCTTGTCGGGCGAGGGGGCGGGGAAGGGCATGGCGGTCTCTTGGTTATGCAATGGGTCTTTCATCAACCGCCTCATGGTGAGGAGCAAGGCCTTGGCCTTGCGTCTCGAACCATGGGCAAAGCCCCGGAAGGCTGAAACATCGAGGCTAAGCGATCCCCCTCGCCCTTCGAGACGCCCGCAAAAGCGGGCTCCTCAGGGTGAGGGCATGTGACTTTCTGCGGTTTAGGTCAAATTGCAGCAGTGGCCTTCTTCAACCATGCGCGCTCTTGAGCGTCGAGATGGGGCGTCAGGCTTTTCCGCACCCGAAGGTGATAGGCGTTGAGCCAGTCCCTTTCCTCGCGCGTAAGGAGCTTTTTTTCGATCAGGCGAAGGTCGATAGGCGCCAGCGTCAGCGTCTCGAAACCGAGCATGGGCCGCTCGGCGCCGGCAATGTCGCGCGGTTCGACGGCGACCAGATTTTCGATGCGAATGCCGAAATCGCCTTCGCGGTAATAGCCGGGCTCATTGGACAGGATCATGCCGGGCTCCAGCGGGGTTCCGCCCAGTTTCGAGATGCGTTGTGGCCCCTCATGCACCGACAGATAGGAGCCGACGCCATGGCCGACGCCGTGGTCAAATCCAATCCCGCCTCCCACAAAAACCGTCGCGCCCAGGAATCGAGCTGCGCGCCGCTGACGCCGCGCGGAAACACGGCGCCGGCGATGGCGATATGGCCCTTGAGCACCAGCGTATTGAATTCCGCGCCCGCTTGCTCACCCGCCCGACGGCGATGGTGCGGGTGACGTCGGTGGTGCCGTCGAAATATTGCGCGCCGAAATCGACGAGATAAACCCCCTTGCCAATGGTCACGCTGGATTTGTCGGTGACGCGGTAATGGGGCAGGGCCGCGTGCGGGCCGAAAGCGGAGATGGTCGGAAAGGAAATGTCGCGCAATTCGCCGCTCTCGCGCCGAAAGCTCTCCAGAGCCTCGGCCGCGCCGATCTCGCTGAGCCGCCTTTCGCCGCCTTGGCGTCGAACCAGCACAGGAAGCGCGTCAGCGCGATGCCGTCGCGCAAATGCGCCACGCGGGCGCCCGCCAATCGACCAAATCTTCCGCGCCTTCATCAGCGCGATGGGATCAGCTGCGGCGTCCAGCTTGCCGCCGGCGCCGGTGAAAGACTGGATAAGTTGGCCGGCGCGGTGGCGGCGTCGAAACTCAGGTTTTTACCGGCCTTCCCCACGCTGCGAGACGGCCGGGCAAATCTGGGGTGTGCGCCACTTTGGCTAGGGGCGCCGAGACCGGCCGCCACCTTTTTGGTCCGGTTTTGAGGGCTCAATGAAAAGCTCGGGTTTTCCGTCGCGAAAAATGAGCGCGAAGCCCAGCGCGATCGGCGTGTGGGCGACGTCATCGCCGCGCAGGTTGAAGGCCCAAGCCAGGGCATGCGGATCGCTGACCAGCAGGGCGTCGGACTTGAGCGCCGCCGCAATTTTTTCGAGCTTTTTCTCTGCCGGAGCCCA
>CAWFBN010000153.1:0-9543 GCA_963813955.1 uncultured Alphaproteobacteria bacterium
GCCTTGCTCGGCCTCGACCGCCTGTTTCAGGGCGACGCCGACGATGGCTCGCTCGACCTTTTCACCATGGCCGACGCCGCTCGAACTCGTGGTGCTGGTCAAATGCGCCGCCCATTGGGGGCTCACGGCCTTGCCGCTCATCATCGCGGCGCCGGTGCTCGGCCTGACGCTGGGGCTGGAGCCCTCGGCGCTGGCTGGCGTCGCCGCCTCGCTGCTGGCGGGCACGCCGGCCCTGACCCTGCTCGGGGCGATTGGCGCGGCCTTGACGGCGGGCCTGCGGCGCGGCGGGTTGCTGATGGCGGTGCTGATCCTGCCGCTGACCGTGCCGGTGCTGATCTTCGGCGTCGCCGCCGCCGCGGCGGCTTCGGGCGGCACGGTGCCTTTCCACACGCCTTTCCTCATTCTCTGCGCCCTGTCGCTGATCTCGATTGCCGGGGCGCCCTTCGCCGCCGCCGCCGCGCTGCGGGCGAGGGAGGCGTACCGAGGCGTGATTTTCGCTCCGGGCGCAATTGCAATTCGCCCGGCGCGCGCCTAATCAGACGGCATATTGTCGCTTGGGGATGGTCGATGCTCAAATACGCCAATCCGACGAATTTTCTGGCGCTGGCCGCCCGGGTGATCCCCTGGCTGGCCGGGGCGACGGCGCTTACGCTCGCCGCCGGACTTTATCTGACCTTTTTCGTCGCGCCCGACGATTACCAGCAGGGCTCCTCGGTCAAGATCATGTATATTCATGTGCCCTCCGCCTGGCTCAGCATGATGTGCTACATGGTCATGGCCTCGGCCGCGCTCGGCACGCTGGTCTGGCGCCACCCTCTCGCCGACGCCGCGCAAAAGGCCGCCGCCCCGCTCGGCGCCGCCTTCACCTTGCTCTGTCTCGTCACCGGCTCGCTCTGGGGCAAGCCCATGTGGGGCACGTGGTGGGTGTGGGACGCGCGGCTGACCTCGGTGCTGGTGCTGTTCCTGATCTATCTCGGCCTGATCGGGCTGTGGCAGACCATCGAGGAGCCGGCGCAGGCGGCGCGCGCCGCCGCGATTCTCACGCTGGTCGGCGTGGTCAATATTCCGATCATCAAATTTTCGGTCGACTGGTGGAACACGCTGCACCAGCCGTCATCGGTGTTCAAGCTGGGCGGCCCGGCGATTTCCGGCTCGATGCTGTGGCCGCTGCTGGTGATGGCGGTCGGCTTTCACGCTGTTGTTCTTCTGCGCTGCATCTGATGGCGGTGCGCAATGAGATCCTGCGCCGCCGCCTGCGCCGCCTGAGCATTCTCGCGGCCAGCGCCGAGGATGCCGAAGCGACTCCGAACTGGAGTCGGCGCAATGAAGGATTATTCCGGTCTATATCCTCGCCGCCTACGGCTTCGCCGCCGTCGATCGATCGGCTTCGTCGTCGTCGAAGATCGACGCTCGATTACCGCGATCTCAAAGCCAAGCTGGCGCGGTTCGGCGATCAGGGAGAAACGCTGATGAGCGACCAGAACCCAGCCGCCGACAAAGCCCTCGACGCGTCCGGCTGGAAGTCCGCCCTGCCGCTGCTCGCCTTTTTGGCGCTGGCCGGCCTTGTTCGTCCTGCGCCTGCAATCCGGCGATCACAGCGCGCTGCCTTCACCCCTGATCGGCCAACCCGCTCCCGCGTTCAAGCTCGGGCCCCTGCCGGGCGCGGACAGGCCGGGCCTCAGCCGACGCCGACCTGCGCAAGGGCAAGACGACGCGTGATCAATTTTTTCGCCTCGTGGTGCGGCCCGTGCCGGATCGAGCATCCGACCCTGATGAAGATCTCGGCCGATGCAGATGCTCAAGGCGATGGGCGTGCGTCTGGTCGGCGTCAATTACAAGGACGATCCGGCCAACGCGCTGCAATTGCTGTCCGCCGACGGCAATCCCTATGCCGCCATCGGCGAGGACCTCAATGGCCGCGTCGGCATTGACTGGGGCGCGACCGGCGTTCCCGAAACCTTTATCGTTCGCGGCGACGGGACCATCGCCTTCAAATATACCGGGCCGATCACCGAGCGGGCGCTCAAGGAAACCATCCTGCCGGAAATCGAAAAAACCCTGCGCTGAGAGCCGATCGCTCGCATGTCCCATTTTCCCGACGCCAAACCCCTGACGGCCACAAGCCTGCGGCCCCTTGCGCGGCCGCGTCCGGCCGCCCGGCGACAAGAGCATTTCGCATCGCGCCTTCCTGCTCGGCCTGCTTGAGCGTCGGCGAAACGCGGGTCGAGGGCCTGCTCGAAGGCGAGGACGTGCTGCAACACCGGCCGCGCCTGCGCCGCGCTCGGCGCGAAGATCGAACGGCTCGGCGAAGGACGCTGGAGCATTTTCGGCGCGGGACTCGGCTCGCTGCTGGAGCCGCGCGAAACGCTGGATTTCGGCAATGCCGGCACCGGCTCGCGCCTGATGATGGGCGTGGTCGGCGGGCACGGGATCACCGCGCGTTTCGATGGCGACGCCTCGCTGCGCAAAAGGCCGATGCGCCGCATTCTCGATCCGCTGGTGCTGATGGGCGCGCAAGTGCTCGAACAGGCCGAGGGCGGCCGCTGTCCGATCCTGCTCAAGGGAACGCCCGAGCCGGCGCCGATCGAATATCGCACGCCGGTCGCCTCGGCGCAGATCAAGTCGGCGGTGCTGCTCGCCGGCCTCAACGCGCTCGGCCGCACCACGGTCATCGAGAGCGAGGCCAGCCGCGACCACACCGAAAAAATGCTGCGCCTATTTCGGCGCCGAATTGCGCTCCGAGCCCTTTGGCGAGCATGGCCGCAAGATCATGCTGGAAGGCCGGCCGGAACTTGTGCCCCGGCCGATTGTCGTGCCGGTCGATCCGTCTTCCGCCGCCTTCCTCATCGCGGCGGCGCTGCTGGTCAAGGGTTCGGATATCGTCGTCGAGGGCGTGATGATGAATCCCGCTGCGCATCGGCTTTCTCACCACGCTGCTGGAAATGGGCGCGCGAGATCGACATTCTCGACAGGCGCGAGGAAGGCGGCGAGGAGGTCGCCGATTTGCGCGTGCGTGCCAGCGAACTGACCGGCGTCGATGTTCCCGCCGCCCGCGCGCCGGCGATGATCGACGAATATCTCGATCCTCGCCGTGGTCGCGTGCCTTTGCGCGCGGCGTGACGCGCATGAACGGCTTGCAGGAATTGCGGGTAAAGGAATCCGACCGGCTCGCGGCGACGGCCGCGGGCCTGCTCGCCAACGGCGTCAAGGCGACGATCGAGGGCGACGACCTGATCGTCGAGGGCGGCGCGGGCGCGTGTTCGGGCGGCGGTCTGGTCGAAACCCATCTCGACCACCGCCTCGCCATGAGCTTTCTGGTCATGGGCCTGGCCTCGCAAAAGCCGGTGACGGTCGACGACGAAACCATGATCGCCACCTCCTTTCCGACCTTCCGGCCGTTGATGGCGCAGCTCGGCGCGGAATTTCGCATGAAATGATCATCGCCATCGACGGCCCCGCCGCGTCCGGCAAGGGCACTCTGGCCCGCCGTCTGGCCGCCCATTTCGGCCTGCCGCATCTCGACACCGGCCTGCTTTATCGGGCGACGGCGCGGGCCTTGCTCGACGAGGGCTCGCGGCTCGACGATGTCGAGGCGGCGGTGCGCGCCGCGCGCGGCCTCGCCTTGCTCGATTTCGAGGAGGACCGCCTGCGCGGGCGCGAAATGGGCGAGGCGGCTTCGGTCGTCGCCGCGATTCCGCCGGTGCGCGCGGCGCTGATCGACATGCAGCGCGCCTTTGCCGCGCGCGCCGCAGGGCGCGGTGCTCGACGGCCGCGACATCGGCACGGTCGATCGCGCCCGAGGCGACGGTTAAAATCTTCGTGACCGCCAGCCCCGACGCGCGGGCGCAGCGACGGGCGCTGGAACTGCGCGGACGCGGCGAAAAGGTCGATTACGCCGCGATCCTCGAAGACATCAAAAAGCGCGACAAGCGCGACAGCGAAAGGGCTTGGCGCCCTCTGAAGCCGGCCGCCGACGCCCATGCTGCTCGACACGACCGACCTGAACATCGAGGCGGCCTTCGCCGCCGCGCTCAAGATTGCGCGAGTCGCGCGCGGGGCTGAAGATCAAGCCCTTTTGCCTTGTGAATTGCATTCCATATTGCTATGACCGCCCACTTCGCGTGGGGGCGCTTTACGTTTCCTCGCGAAAAACCTGCTCCCGCCCGCCGGCCCGCGCCGGCCCGCAACCAAATCGGAGGCGCATCGCGAAAAACGATGCGCGCTGGCGGAACGGAGCTTTCTTTAACGCCAACCCAAGACCGGCGCCGCCCGACATGGGCACTTTAGGAGAACATATGTCGTCTGCCGGCAACGCGGGAATGAACCCGACGCGTGATGATTTTGCCGCTCTGCTCGCCGAAACCTATGGCGAGAGCGAAGCTTTCGAAGGTTCGGTGGTCAAGGGCATCGTCGTCGCCATCGAAAAGGATGTCGCGGTCATCGACATCGGTCTGAAGACCGAAGGCCGCGTTCCCCTCAAGGAATTTACCGGCCATGGCCGCGATGCGGCTCCGGGCGTCGGCGATGAAGTCGAAGTCTATCTCGAACGCGTCGAAAACGCGCTCGGCGAAGCCGTCATCTCGCGCGACAAGGCGCGCCGCGAGGAAAGCTGGGTCAAGCTCGAAAAGGCCTTCGAGGCCAACGAAAAGGTCGACGGCGTCATCTTCAACCAGGTCAAGGGCGGCTTCACGGTCGATCTCGACGGCGCCGTGGCCTTCCTGCCGCGTTCGCAGGTCGATATCCGCCCGATCCGCGACGTCACCCCGCTGCTCGGCGTGCCGCAGCCCTTCCAGATCCTGAAAATGGATCGCCGCCGCGGCAATATCGTCGTGTCGCGCCGCACCGTGCTCGAAGAGAGCCGCGCCGAACAGCGCCATGAGATCGTCGCCAACCTCGAAGAAGGCGTGACCATCGAAGGCGTCGTCAAGAACATCACCGATTACGGCGCGTTCGTGGACCTCGGCGGCATCGACGGCCTGCTGCATGTCACCGACATCGCCTGGCGCCGCGTCAACCACCCGAGCGAAGTGCTGAACATCGGCCAGACGGTCAAAGTGAAGATCATCAAGATCAATCACGAGACCCACCGCATCTCGCTCGGCATGAAGCAGCTGCTCGAAGATCCGTGGCAGGGCATCGAAGCCAAATATCCGATCGAAGCCCGCTTCCATGGCCGCGTGACCAACATCACCGACTACGGCGCGTTCGTCGAGCTGGAGCCGGGCATCGAAGGCCTGATCCACGTTTCGGAAATGTCCTGGACCAAGAAGAACGTCCATCCCGGCAAGATCGTCTCGACCTCGCAGGAAGTCGACGTGCAGGTGCTGGAAGTCGATTCGGTCAAGCGCCGCATTTCGCTCGGCCTCAAGCAGACCCTGCAGAATCCGTGGGAAGCCTTCTCCGAGAAGCATCCCGTCGGCTCCGACGTCGAAGGCGAAGTCAAGAACAAGACCGAATTCGGTCTGTTCATCGGCCTCGACGGCGACGTGGACGGCATGGTCCATCTGTCCGACCTCGACTGGAACCGCCCCGGCGAACAGGCGATCGAAGACTACAAGAAGGGCGATGTGGTCAAGGCCCGCGTTCTCGACGTCGACGTCGAGAAGGAGCGCATTTCGCTCGGCGTCAAGCAACTCGGCGGCGATCCCTTCGTCACGGCCGGCACGGCGACTGTCGCTGGCGAAGAAGGCGAAGTGAAAAAGGGCGCCATCGTCACTTGCGAAATCCTCGAAGTGAAGGACGGCGGTCTCGAAGTGAAGATCGTCGGAACCGACCTTCAGGCCTTCATCAAGCGCAACGAACTGGCGCGCGACCGCAACGACCAGCGTCCGGACCGCTTCGCGGTCGGCGAAAAGGTCGACGCCCGCATCACCCTGTTCGACCGCAAGGCGCGCAAGGTGTCGGTGTCGATCAAGGCGCTGGAAGTGGCCGAAGAGAAGGACGCCATCGCTCAATATGGCTCCGCCGATTTCGGGCGCCTCGCTCGGCGACATTCTCGGCGCCGCGCTCAAGGCCCGCGAAACGAAGTAATCTCCTTCGTTTTCTCTCAAAAAATCAGCCCCGTGCGAAAAATTTTCGCGCGGGGCTTTTTCATCGGAAAACCCATGACTTACGCCGTAGGCGTCGATTTCGGCACGACCAATAGCGTTGTCGCCTTCGCCAATGAAAAGGGCGAGGTGCGCTCGGTCACATGGCCCACGGCGCAAAATGGCGCCGCTGGAGCGACCCAGACCTTCCGCACCGCGCTGATGTTCTGGAAACAGGGGCGGGGACTTGGCCATGTCGCCGGGCCGCAGGCGCTGGAGCGGGCGATTGAAGCGCAATCCGACGAACGCTTCATCCAGTCTTTCAAGACCCATCTCGCCAGCCGCGTCTTTTCCGAAGCGCGGCTGTTCGGCCATAAAGTCACCATCGAGGACATGACGGCGATTTTCCTGCGCCATTTGTTCGAGGGGCAGGGCGGGACCGAAATCGCCAAAGGCGCGTGGCTTTGCGCCGGCCGGCCGGTGGTGTTCGCGGGCGAGCGGCCCGACGAAGAGCTGGCGCTGCGCCGCCTGACCGACGCCTACGCCAGCGCCGGACCTCACCCAGGCGGAATTCGCTTTCGAGCCTCTGGGCGCGGCCTATTGGCACGCCCGCGCGCTCAAACGCGACGAGACGGTGTTGGTGGCCGATTTCGGCGGCGGCACCAGCGATTTCGCCCTGCTGCGTTTTTCGCACGGAAAGGACGGGCTGGAGGCCGAGGCCTTGGCGCATGGCGGCTGCGGCGTGGCGGGCGACGCCTTCGACTACCGCCTGATCGACCATGTCATTTCGCCGCGCCTCGGCAAGGGCGCGACCTATCGCTCGCTCGAAAAAATCCTGCCGCTGCCGGCTTATTTCCACGCCGCCTTCGCCCAATGGCATCAGATTTCCTGGCTGAAAACCTCCAAGACGCTCGGCGAACTTGCGCCGTTTCGCCGAAGACAGCGACAGGGGCGGCGAATTGGAATTGCTCGCCGAGCTGATCGAAATGGACCTCGGTTTCGAGCTTTATCAGACAGTCGGCGCGGTCAAGGCGGCGTTGTCGTCGCAGGAACAAGCGCGCTTGAGCTTTTCGCGCGACGGCGTGACGATCGACGCGATGGTGACGCGGCGCGATTTCGAAGGCTGGATCGCGCCCGATCTGGCGCGAATCGAGGCGGCGCTCGAAGAAACGCTGGCGAGGGGCGGTCTCGATGCGGGCAAGATCGATGCGGTATTCATGACGGGAGGGACCAGCTATATCCCGTCGCTGCGCGCGATTTTCGAGCGTCGATTTACCGCGCAAAAACTGCATTTCGACAATCCCTTCCAATCGGTGGCGGCGGGATTGGCGCTGCTGGCGGCGGACCGCCGGCGCCGGCGGGAGCGAAAAGAATTTCCGGCCCACATTGAGCTTTGAGCGATAACTCCATACATTCCAGCGCGATTGGGAGAATCTCCAGATGACGCAAACAACGCCCGTTGAAACCATCCTCGACCGGAGGCAATTGCGGCGCAAACTCACTTTCTGGCGGCTGGCGGCGCTGGGCGTCGGCGTCGTGGCGCTCCTCGCGCTGGCCGCGCGCTTCAGCGGCGAATCGACCCATCTGACCCCCCATATCGCGCGCATCAATATCTCCGGCGTCATCACCGGCGACCGCGAAACACTGAAACTTATCAAGGACGTCGGCGAGTTCAACGCCTCCGCCCTGATTGTCGAGATCGCCAGCCCCGGCGGCACGGTCACCGGCTCGGCGAAAATTTACGACGAGTTGCGGTTGCTTTCGGCGAAAAAGCCGGTGGTCGCGGTGGTGGACACCATGGCGGCGTCCGGCGGCTATATCGTCGCGCTCGGCGCCGACCACATTTTCGCCGACGCCAATTCGCTGGTGGGGTCGATCGGCGTGCTGTTTGAATTTCCCAATGTGGGGAAACTGCTCGAGAATGTCGGCGTGAAGGTCGAGACGATCAAATCCTCGCCCTTGAAAGCCTCGCCCAACGGCTTCGAGCCGACCAGCGAGGAGGCCCGCGCCGCGATCAATTCGCGTGGTGCTCGATTCCTACGGCTGGTTCAAGGGGCTGGTCAAGGAACGCCGACAGATGAGTGATTCGGAGCTTGGCGACCGTTTCGGACGGACGCATCTTTACCGCGCATCAGGGCCTGCCGCTCAAGCTGGTGGATGCTTTCGGCGGCGAGCGCGAAGCGGTCGCCTGGCTGGAAGGCCGAGCGAGGAGTTGCCAAGGGCCTGCCGGTCAAGGAATGGAAGAAAGCCGAGTCGCGTCAACAATCTGGGCATTTTCAGCCTCGCCGGCCAGGCCTTCACGGCCTTTGGGCTTGCCAGCAGGCCGCGGATATGCTCGCGCAGGCGGAAAAAGCCCGCGACAACGCGGCACTTGACGGGCTTTTGGCGATTTGGCACGTTGACGCGCAACATTAGCAACGCCCGGACCTACGACCGTTAGTCACAAGGATGCATTGCAGTGATTAAATCCGAACTCGTTCAACGCATTGCTGAACGCAATCCGCATCTCTATCTCCGTGACGTCGAAAACATCGTCAATGCCATTCTCGACGAGGTCACCGAGGCGCTGTCGCGCGGCGACCGCGTGGAATTGCGCGGCTTCGGCGCCTTTTCGGTCAAGAAGCGCGAGGCGCGCCTTGGCCGCAATCCGCGCACCGGCGACCATGTCGAAGTTTCCGAGAAATTCGTGCCTTTCTTCAAGACCGGCAAGGAATTGCGCGAGAGACTCAATGAAAATGAAGATGCGAAAGGCTGAACCATGGCGTCCTGGTTGCGCAATTTCCTGAAATTTATCGTTATTGCTCCTTTGGCGGTGATTTTCCTGTCTTTCGACATGGCCAATCGCCAGAAAGTTCTCATTTCCTTCGATCCCTTCAACAGCGGCGATTTTCCCTTGCCGAGGTCGAGTTGCCCTTGTTTGTCGTGCTGATCGGCACGCTGATGTTCGGTGTGTTGCTCGGCGGCGTCGCGACCTGGATGCGGCAGGGACGCCATCGCAAGGCGTTGCGTGACGCCCGGAAATCGTCGGAGAGTTTGCTCGGCGAAAACGAGACCTTGCGCGACCAGATCGCGACGCTGAAATCCACCCCGCAATATGCGTCAAACTCGACGGCCGTGACGACGCGCAACGCCGCGTAAGAAAATGTCGCTCCTGATCAAGATCTGTGGACTGAAGACGCCAGAGGCGCTCGAAGCCGCGCTGAGTGGCGGCGCCGATCTGGTCGGGTTCGTGTTTTTCGACAAAAGCCCGCGCTATCTCGACCTCGACACGGCGCGGAAACTCTCCGCCCAGGTCGGCGGACGAGCGGCCAAGGTGGCGCTGGTGGTCGACGCCGATCATGCGCGGGTCGCCGCCATTGTCGAGGCGCTTGCGCCGGACTGGCTGCAATTGCATGGCTCCGAGTCGCCCGAGCGCGTCGCCGCCCTGCGCGCCGCCTTCGGCCTGCCCATTCTCAAGGCCATAGCCCTCGACGAAAAATCAGCAATACGTAGTCAACCAACGAAGTAACCAAACAGC
>CAWFBN010000154.1:0-18292 GCA_963813955.1 uncultured Alphaproteobacteria bacterium
CGACCGCATCAAAGTTACCGCCAACGGCGAGGGCTTGGTGTTCAAAAGTCAAATCAGAATAGGACCAAGACCGGGAGTCGCACCGTCGCTTCCCTGCGCCACCTTCGCGGTAAATGGACGATGGTTGAGTTGTGACAATTCTTCCGTTTGTGATAATTTGGGTTTAGCAATCTGATGCGCAGCCGAATGAAAATTCTCATCACCCCGTTCCTTTTGGCCATGCTCATTGGCGTGCACGGCGCGGACGTGGTGATTGACCCGACCCAGACGTTCCAGACAATCAAGGGCTGGGGCCATGGCGGCGGTGTGCTCGGCGGCACTGGAGGCGCGGAAAGCATGTTGCCGTCTTCCTTGGCGGATCCGGTCAATTATCAAATATCTCGATTTTCTCACGGATGACATCGGCCTGACGGGTTCGCGCACGTGGAAAGCTGTGCCTGCGCATTGACGGCACGGGCACGGACGACGGCGATTGCGACGTGGTGGACTGGAATCTGTTCGAGAGCGACACGTTGAGCGCCCAGGAGGCCGCATACCTGCTCCATTATCAAAATCGGATCAGCGCGGAAGGTTTTCAGCCGTCGTTTTATTCGAGTCCCGGTTATCCGACGCACGCGTCCGACCAGAAACCGTGGGTGATGTATCATCCGGGCGAACGCGCGCAGCAAATCTGGGCGAACGCGCTTTACCTGCAAACGAATTTTGGCATTCACATCAGTTACGCGGTCATTTACAACGAGCCGTCCATGGCGGCCTCGATTCTCGCCGACGACATCAAAGCGCCGGTCCGCGATTCATCACGCACGGCCTGACGACCCAGGTGCAATATGCCGAAAGCCGTCGCGCCGCAGACGGATTGGGGTTATGTTACGCCGGTGTTCAGCGACGCCGATATGTGGCAATCCGTCGGGCCGGCGATTTGGCCGGCGCGTTCATGACTGGTTCTCCTTGCGTTGACGGCCGTGCCGAAGGCGACTGGCTGGGTGACGCGCTCGATCATCGGCGTGGCGGCGTTGCCGATCAGGATGGCGTACATCACGCCCTCGGGCAGGCCGCCCGAATAGCGGATGATCACCGTCAGCACGCCGATCAGCGCGCCGTAAAGCCACATGCCCTGGGGCGTGACCGGCGAGGTGACCATGTCGGTGGCCATGTAAACCGCGCCCAGCATCAGTCCGCCCGAGAACAGCACGAACAGCGGATCGGGATAATGATGCGGATCGATGGCGAACATCACCGTGGCCAAAGCGCGGCGCTGCCCATTACCGCCGCCGGGATTCGCCAGTCGAGATAGCCGCGCACCGCCAGATAGCCGCCGCAAAGCAGGATCAGCAGCGGCGAGGGGCCGACCGGCATGTGCCCGGAAAGCGAGGTCAGCAGGTCCAAGTTGCTGGCGATCACGCCCTCGAACTTCCAGCGCGCCAGCGGCGTTGCGCCGCTCAACGCCGTCCAGGTGCGAGGCCTGCAGCCAGGCCGCATTGTCCTTCGGCGTCATGAGCGGCGCACGCCAGGCTGGACGGGATGAATTCGGTGAAACGCCCGGGCATGAACGAGGGCGTGTAGGCGGCGATCGCCGAGGGGAATGCGCGCCTGCACGAAGGCGCGGCCCACCAGCGCGGGATTGAACAGGTTGTGGCCGATGCCGCCGAAAATCGCCTTGCCGAGGCCGATGGCGACGAAGCCGGCCACCGCGCCCATCCACAGCGGAAAGCCCGGCGGCAGCGTCAGCGCCAGCAGGAGCCGGTGATGGTGGCCGACCAGTCGCCGAGGTCGCCCGACTGCCTTCCAGTCGCAGGAAGAAGGCTTCCGCCGCGAGGCAGGCCAGCGTGACCACGATCAGCGAGGCCAGCGCGGAGACGCCGTATTGCCAGATGAAAAAGGCGCAGAGCGGCAGCAGCGACCACACGACATTGCGCATGATCTTGACCACGCCGTTGTCGGCCTTGATGTGCGGCGCGGAGTGGATTTCGACCGCTCATGCCGCCTTCTCCGTGCCGCGCAACACCTGCTTGGCCACGCGGAACTGCTGCACCAGCGGGATGTTGGCCGGGCAGACATAGCAGCAGGTGCCGCATTCGAAGCAGGCGCCGAGCCGGTAGATATCGGCCATGGCGTCATATTGGCGTTTGGCGGCGAGCATGCCGAGCGTGGACGGGTTCAAACCCATCGGGCAGCTTTCGACGCACTTGCCGCATTTGATGCAGGGGAAGCTCTTTCGTTCGGCGCGCGCGCGGCCAGATCCTGGCGGCGCGGAACACCAGAATGCCCGACACGCCCTTGGTGATCGGCGCGTCCAGGCAGGCCACGGCCTGCCCCATCATCGGGCCGCCGAAGATCACCTCGACCGCCTCGTCCGGCGCGCCGACGTAATCGAGCAGGAAGCGCAGCGGCGTGCCCATCGGCACGAGATAATTGCCGGGCCGCGCCACGGCTGTGCCGGCCACGGTGATCACGCGCTCGATGAAGCCGCGGCCGCGCGGCGTCAGCGCGCCCATATAGGCCAGCGTGGCGACGTTCTGCACATAGGCGCCGACCTGATAGGAGCGCGAGTCGGGCGGAACTTCGCGGCCCAGCAGGGTTTTGATCAGCATTTCGCCGGCGCCCTGCGGGTATTTGGTGGGCACGGATCTCCACCGTCACGTCGCCGCCGGCGGGCAGGAGGGCGCGGATGGCCTCGACGGCGTCGGGCTTGTTGTCCTCGACGCCGATGATCGCGCGCGGGATTGCCCAGCAGGCGCCGCGAGATGGCCACGCCCGCCATCAGGTCGGACGGCGCGCTCGACCATGATGCGATGGTCGCTGGTGAGATAGGGCTCGCACTCGCAGCCGTTGACCACCAGCGTGTCGACCGGGAATTCCTTCGGCACGCGCAGCTTGGCGTGGGTGGGGAAAACGCCGCCGCCCAATGCCCACGATGCCGGTGCGCTGCACGGCGGCGATCAGGTCGTCGGCGTCCATGGCGGAGAGATCCCGCGGGTCCTCCCACTCGACGGCCTGCGGCGAGCCGGGGTGAACCTTGATGATCACCGAGTCCGTCCAGGGACCGCCGGAGGTCGGATGGAGGCGAATAGCCTCGACCACGCCGCTCGCGGGCGCATGGTGCGGCGCGGAAACAAACCCGTCGGCCTCAGCCAAAGGTTGCCCGCGCACAACATCCTGGCCGACTTGCACCACCGACCGCGCGGGACGCCCAACGTTCTGCGACAGCGGAACCACCAGACGCGGCGCAAAAGGCAGACGGCTGATCGGCATCGCCGCCGTGTCCTTGTGCTGCGGCGGGTGAACGCCCCGCGCGAAGGCCTCGCCGCGAAGAAAGTTGAGCAGCTTCATCGCGGCCTCAGTTGTAATTCGCGGCGCGCGCCCGCAGTTGGTCCAGCCCCGGCTCGGCCGGGTTCCACGGCGCGCCGGGATGCAGGCATTCGGCGGGGCATTTCTCGGCGCTCTTCACGATGTCGACGAATTTCCCGCCCTTGGGATTGACCACGACAGCCTTGCGTTCGGCGTTCAAGGCGAAGACGCCAGGGCGCAAGAGTCGACGCAATCGCTGCAGGCCGAACACTCGGGCGTCTCCACCCAGCAAGGCTCATAGTCCGGCGAAGCGCTGTCGGCAGCCGCCGCCGTCGCGGCAATCGGCGCCAACGCGGCAGTCGGCGGCGTCGCGGCAGCGGGCGCCCTCGCGGGAGCCGCCGCCATCGCGGAAGCCGGCGCCGTTGCCCCGTTGAGCCCGAGGCTGGCGCCGATGCGCTGCATCAGGTCGGCGCGAATGCGCTCGGCTACGACGGCCTCGTCCACCGGCGCCTGCGTCGCCGCAACGTCCTTGAGCTGGCGCCAGAACTGCAGCCGCTCTTCGCTCGCCCGCACCAGTTCCTCGGCCACGACGAGCCGCATCAGCTGGCCCTTGGGGTCGGTCGCCCAGATATAGGGGAAGCGACCGCCACGTTCGGTCGGGAGGCGTCGCCAGCAGGTCGGCCAGCGGGATCATCGCGTCGTTCCAGGTTTCCGGCGGCGCCTTGCGGAAGTGCTTGCCGAAGCGCGCCTCGGTGGCGGCGAAATCGGCGAAGGTCACCGGCAGATCGAGCCGCGCCTTGGCGCCGGCTTCGTCGATATACTCCAGCGCATAGACCGGCCAATCGGCGCCGACCGACGGGTTGCCCTCAAGGCTCACGCACTGCGCTGAAGGTTTCGCCCGCGTCAGGGTCGTAGCGGAACAAGGGGTAGGCGCGGCTTTCGACGGCCAGCTTGCTCTGCGCAACGCTGCGGTCGTCGCCCACGCCATGTTCGGGCGGGCACACCGCGTAAATATTGAACAGCGCCGGCCGGCGGCTGTTCAGGCCGTCGATATAGCCCTCCAGCAGGTGATTGACATGGGCGATGGTGCTCTGCAGCACGAAGGCGCTGCGGTGCGCCATGGCGATCAGGCTCATTTCCTTGCGGATTTCGCTCTTGCCGTGGCGCGCCTGACCATAGGGCGCCATGTCGGACACCTGGCCGGTGAAGCCCGAGGTGCAGGCCTGGCCGCCGGTGTTGGAGTAGAGCTGGGTATCCACCACCAGCACCTTGATCGGCTTGCCGGCCATCATCATGCGCGACAGGTTCTGGAAGCCGATGTCATACATCGCCCCGTCGCCGCCGAGGCTCACCACCGGCGGGCACAGCGCCCATTCCTCGTCGTCGAACTGCTCCCAGCCGAAGCGGTTGAAGAAGTGCGTGGTCGCGCTCCTCGATATAGGCGTCCTTCGAGTTCCATCTCGGCCATGCGCACGGCCTTGAAGCCCTCGGCCATCTTGACCATGTGGCCCTCGAACAGGCCCATCGCCACCGACGGCGAGTCCTGGAACAGGTGCGAGGTCCAGGGGAAGGGATAGGGGTGGTAGGGGAAGGTGCTGCCCCACACCGAGGTGCAGCCGGTGGAATTGACCATGCCCATTGTCGCGCGGCCACGCTGAGTGGGGCCTTCGACATAGCGCCAGTGCAGGTCCTTCAGCGACTCCAGCAAGCTGTGCGGTGCGCTTGACCCAGGCCGGGTCCAGCGGCTGCGACGGCTTTCCGGCGCCCAGCGACGCGGCCAGGGTCGACAGGGTCAGATCGTGCGGCGAAATGTCGTCCACGGCGCGCGCGACGGCGCTGGTGTCCGACAGGTCCACCGCCTGCGCCAGCCGCAGCCGCATGTGCTGTTCGAGGCGCTGGATCAGATCGTCGAGCCGCGCCACGAAGGCCTTGGCCCGGGGCTGCATCAGCGCCTCCACGGTGCTGGTGAACAGATGGATCGACGTCTTTTCGCCGCAGCCGAGACAGGCGCCGTCGCCGCAGCTCATCGCGTTGTAATTGCTCTTGTCGAGCAGCAGCGTCTCCAGCGCGCCGATCTTCTCGTCGAGGCTGTCGATGCGGCTGAACTCGCTGGACGTCGTCGGCAGGTCGAGCCAGAAGCTCCAGTCGCGGCGCATGTATGGTGACCGACTTCTCGGTCTGGGTCGACATCCTCAGCGCGTCGTCCTCGCACACCTCCACGCACAGCGCGCAGGCCTTGCAGGTCAGCGGATTGACGGTGATCGAGAACAGACCGCCGCCGCCCGGCGCCTTCTTCTCCTTTTGACTCCAATACGGCTTGGTCGCCGCGAAGGCGAAGTCGCCCAGCTCGGCCTTGAGCAGTTCGAACTCGGCCTTCAGATCGTCGCGCTCCTCGGCCGGCGCTTCGGCGACGACGCCGGCGATGGCCTGGTCGATCAGCGGGCGAACGGCCACGCCGTCGTTCGGGCCGATCAGCGCGCGCAGCTTTCGTTCGGCGCCGCGCAGCGCGCGGCGCAGGAAGCGCGTTGGCGCGCCGCCGCGCTCCACGCGGTTCAGCGCGGTGGCGAACACCTCGCTCACGCTGTTGACCAATCCGGGCAGCGCGCTGTCGGGGCAGGCGGTGTAGCATTTGCCGCAGGCGGTGCATTTTTCGGCGCTCCACTCCGGGTGCTCGAAGCGAATGCCGGTCATGTCGCGGAAAATGCCGGTGGCCGCCGGAATCAGCGAGGCGCCGATGAAGGGATCGAGCAGATTGTCGTTGCCCTTGCCGGTGGCGTAGAAGTCGCCGGTCTGCTCCCAGAAGCGATGAATGTCGGCGACCGGCGGCAGGGTCTTGGCGTCGCCGCCCGGGCAGCGCTTGAGCATGATCGGCAAGCTGCTCTTGCCGCCGACCGGCGCCGCGGCGCCCACCGTCTTGTCGGTGATCTCGTGGATCTCCTGATAGCCGCGCTTGACCACCGTGAGGTTGTTCTGGACCACACGCGCGCCCTTGGCGCCGAATTTGGAATCGAGCTGCTTCTCGATGGCGCGGAACAGTGTTTCCTCGCTCAGGCCGGCGTTGGCGCATATCGGCGAGGCGGCGAAGAAGGCGCCCTGGAAGGCGTTGCCCTGCATGCGGAGCTGAAGCTCGGCGCTGCCGGCCTCCTCGCGCGCGATCTGGAAGGCGTCGAGGTAGAAGACGCGCAACTCCTGATCGACGATCTGCTGCTGCGCCCAGCGCGGGAACGCGGCCCAGGTTCCCTCGTCCAGATTGCTCTGGATGATGAACACGCCGCCCTTCTTCAGCCCGGTCAGCGGATTGCTGTGGCCGAACACGGCCGGATCGGGCGACAGCACGACGTCGAGATGGACATATTCGCTGTTGACGCGGATGGGCTCGGGCGCCGCCGACAGATAATACGTGGTCGGCTGGCCCTTCTTTTCGCTGCCGTATTTCGGATTGGCCTTGATCTCCCAGCCCAGCAGATCGAACAGCGTCATCGCCAGGTTCTTGCCGGTGGTGATCGCGCCCCAGCCGCCGATCGAGTGCATGCGCACGGTGATCGCGCCGGGCGGCATCAGATTGGGATTCTCGCTGCCGCGCACCGACCATCTCGCGCGCTTGCGGATAGGCGGCCTGAAACTTCTGCTGGTGCAACTCGTCCTTGGGATGCGCGGGTTCGCGGGCCACGTCCACCGAGAGGTAGATAGAACGACCTTCTGGCGCCCGACGGCAGCATGTTCTCGATCGCGCCGATCAGCCCCTCGGGCTGCAGGTCGCGCGAGCCAAGGCCATAGCAGCCCGAATACAGGCGCGGCATCTGGTGCGGGAACAGGGTCGGATAGCCGGGATGCGGCAGTTGCGCGCTGGTGGCGGCGTCCAGGCCGTTTTCCAGACATTTGTGCAGCGCCGCGCGCACTTCGCGCATCAGCGGCAGGTCCTCGGCCAGCGGCTGGTCGGTGCGCTCCAGCACCGCCACGCCCTTCTTGCCGCGCAGCACCTCGCCCACCAGATCGCCCGGGAAGGGGCGGAACATCGTCAGGTTGACCACGCCGACCTTGAGCTTGCGGGTGGCGCGCAGATAGTCGGCGACGGCCTCGGCCTGCACCACCATGCTGCCCATGCCGAAGATCACATATTCGGCGTCGTCCGTCCTCCAACTGCTCAGCCGGGCGTAGCGGCGGCCGGTGAGTTCGGCGTATTCGGCCATGCAGCGGTCGGCCAGCGGCTGCACCTCGTCGAAGAAATAGGGGCGCTGCGCCGCCACCGACTGCATGTAGGCGTCCTGGTTCTGCACCGAGCCCGACGCCATCGGGACGTCGACGTCCCACAGCATGGGCACGCGGCGGCGCCTGGGGCCGTAGAGCATGGCCTGCGCCGCCGTGGGCGTGTCGATGAGGTCGTCGGGCTTGCCCAGATACTCCGCCACCAGTTCGCGCTCGGGCAGGGTGGCGGATTCGATCAGATGGGTCGTCAAGAAACCGTCCTGGCCGACGATGGCCGGGCGTCAGCGACAATTCGGCGAGTCTTTCGCGCGATCAGGTTGAGGTCGGCCGCCTCGGTGGCGCTCTTGGCCATCACCTGAATGAAGCCGGTGTCGTCGATGCAATGGTAGTCGTCGTGGCCGGCGTGGACGTTGAGGCTCGCCTTGGTGATGGCGCGGCAGCCCATGTTCAGCACGTAGGGCAGGCGCTTGCCGACCGTGGCGTAAAGGCTCTCGTGCATGAAGGCGATGCCCTGGCCCGACGAGAAATTGGTGGCGCGCAGCCCGGTCATCGACATGCCGGCGGTCACCGCGGCGGCGGCGTGCTCGCTTTCCGGCTCGACGAAGATCAGCGGCCGGTCGCTGATGTTCAGATGGCCGCGCGGCGGCCTCCTCGGCCCAGTACTCGCCCATCTGCGTGGAAGGCGTGATCGGATAGGCGCCGGCGGCGTCGGACGCCTCGCGCTCGACATGGATGATGGCGGTGTTGCCGTCCACGGCGTCGCGGACGCCTGGGTATTTGGCTGGAGCGGGCTCCGAGACCCGGCCGGAGGCGCCGGTCAGCGAGTTCGATCACCTTCTTGAGCATGGCCTAATCCTCAACGCCGCAGTTTTGCCTTAAAAGACTCTGTTGAGCTTTGTGTCAAGTGCGCTTGTCAGTCGCGAGTGTCAAGAGAGATTGCCATACGGAACCCGGCTCTCTCGGGTGGAGGCGGAGCAAGCTGGGGAATGTGGCAGTTCAAAACCTTAACTGGATTTTGAGGCCGGGGACGTTGTCTATCATGTCGATGCGAGCGGCTTGAAAATAGGCGACGGCGACGGCGACGGCGGCGACGAGGCTGAGGCCGCTGCCGGGGGCGCTGCGGCTTCGTTCAATCCGGTAAAAGCGCTCGAACGCTGTCGCTGCGCCGGGCGAGCGAGCAATTCCAAGAAGGCGAAAGGCTTGACGAGATAGTCGTCGCCACCGGCGCGCAAACCGCGAACCCGATCGTCAATCTCGCGCCCGGCAAGGAACGAGTTCCGAAAACCGCGAGACGCGGCGGGTCTGAAAGTGCAGACTGGCGCGATGGACCTCGATCACGACGCCTGCTACCGGGCGATTTGCGCGCGCGATTCCCGTTTCGACGGCCGTTTGTTCACGGCGGTCCTGACGACAGGAATTTATTGCCGTCCGATTTGCCCGGCGCGCACGCCACGGTCGGAAAATGTCCGTTTCTTCGCAACGGCCGCCGCGGCGCAAGAGGCGGGGTTTCGTCCCTGCTTGCGTTGCCGGCCCGAAACCGCGCCCGATCTCGGCGCCTGGCGTGGCTCCTCCAACACCGTGTCGCGTGCGCTGGCGAGATGGGCGCGCTCGATGAACAGAGTGTCGAACTCGATGGCCGAAAGGCTAGGCGTCGGAGAAAGGCAGTTGCGCCGACTGTTTCGCCAACATTTGGGCGCCACGCCCGTCGCTGTGGCGCAAACGCGCCGGATTTTGCTCGCCTAGCAGTTGATCCATGAGACGTCCCTGCCGATGGCGGACATCGGCCTCGCCGCCGGCTTCGGCAGTCTGAGGCGCTTTAACGAGACGTTCCGTTTGCTTTACCGACGCCCGCCCACCGCCTTGCGACGCGTGGTTCCTGGCAACGACGCCGGGAGCGGAACAACTCTCTTGCTTCGTTACAAGGCGCCCTATGATTGGGCCGACATGCCGGATTTTCTCCGCTTGCGCGCCATCGCCGGCATCGAATGCGTCGCGGACGGAGTTCTATCGGCGGAGCGTTTGTTTGCAGGGAGAGCATGGACTCGTCTCGGTGCAGGCAGACAAAAGCGGAAGCGGTCGCGCTGGATCTGGCCCGCGATCGCCTTCTCGCGCCGCTGGTCGCCGCCCGACCGGGCCTGCGGATGCCAGGCGCATGGGA
This sequence comes from uncultured Alphaproteobacteria bacterium, assembly GCA_963813955.1. Lineage (GTDB taxonomy): Bacteria > Pseudomonadota > Alphaproteobacteria > Rhizobiales > Beijerinckiaceae > Rhodoblastus. The sequence continues at coordinate 9,653 of CAWFBN010000154.1, forward strand.
TGGGTTTGAAATGGCTGTTCGCGCCATTCTCGGCCAACAGGTCACCGTGGCGAACGCGGCAAACCTCGCCGGGCGGCTGACATCGCAATTCGGGGAAAAACTGCGCTGCGCCGATCCCGCTCTAACCCATGTTTTTCCGACGCCAGACGTGCTCGCCCAGGCCGACCTTGGCGATATGGGCCTGACGCGCTCCCGAGCGAAATGCCTCGTGGCGCTTTCCGCCGCCGCTCTCGCCGATCCTGATATTTTTGCGCTGCGTGGTTCGCTCGACGATGCCATCACACGGCTTTGCGCCTTGCCCGGAATAGGGGAATGGACGGCGCATTACATCGCCCTGCGGCTGTTCCGCGAGCCTGACGCCTTTCCCGCTGCCGACATCGGCCTTCAGCGCGCCATGGCCCATCAGGCGGGACTTAGACCCACACCCAAGGACCTGCTGCTGCGCGCGGAAGCCTGGCGGCCGTGGCGCGGCTATGCCGCACAACATCTGTGGACGGCGCGTCTTCGCGACGCGCCAAAGCAGGAGAGAGCAATCGAAACTCCGTCGCGCTCGCGCTCGTTTTCAGATCACGACCTTGCGGTACAAATACCAGGTTGCGTGGCCAAGCACCGGAAGCACGACGATCAATCCGAGCAAGACCGGAATCATGCCGAGCACGACGCTTGCTGCGACGATGAAACCCCAGGCCAGCATCGGACCCGGGTTGACCCGCATCGCGCGAACGGAAGTCGCTATCGCAGTCGAGACCGAGACGTGACGATCGAGCAGCAACGGAAAGGACACGACGCTGATCGACAGCACCGCCAGTGCGAAAATAAATCCGATCGCCGCCGCCGACAACGATAAGCGCCCAGCCGGCCGGCGTGGTGAAGACCTCTCGAGCGAATGACGCCATTGATGCCGGCATTTCCGGACCCATGGTGATGTTGTAAATCCCCATCGCCGTCGCCAGCCAAAGGGCAAAAATGACGACCAGCAGCAAGCCGAGCCTGAAAACCGAGGCGGCGGAAGGCGAGGCGAAGATTTTCACGCCTTCGACCCAGGAGACGCTCTCGCCACGCTCTCGCCGCCGGCTCATCTCATAGAGCCAGACCGCCGCATAGGGCCCGATGAGCGCAAAGCCCGCGACGAGCGGGAAGACCAGCGGCAAAAGACCGACATTCGACATCGTCCGCGCCAGCACAAATCCTGCGGCGGGATAAATGATGCACAGAAAGATCACATCGTCGCGAAAAGCGGCAAAATCCCTGAAGCCTTCGACGAGGGAATCGCGCAGGTCGGAAAAGGTAATCCGCCGCACCTGAGGCGGCGCGAGCGAGGTGTCCACGTCAGGATGAATGAGGGCATGGCCGACCGAGCGCAAGGTATGGCCGGTCGCCGCGATTTGTTGCGCTCCCCATTCGGCGGGGTTTTTGATCGTCATGGCAAATCCTCCCGAACCTTCGGTTCGACGCGACGCGTTACGGCGAAACACTTTGGTTGAAGCTCCGCCGCAGCCTGCTAACTCGCCCATACATATAATATTCGTCTTGCAGCCCGTCGAGCTTTTCAGCAATTGTTTTTCACCTCTATGAGCTTAGACTTGGTCGTGGTGTGGTCCAATTCTTTTGGCGACCGGTGGTTTTACAGGATATCTGTCCGGCAACGCTTGATAGCCGGAACCCCGCTCGCATCTTGAGCGTTGAAATTTACGCGGCCAATCGAGCGCCGCATCACAGACTGGGGCGCCCCGGCGGGGAGGCCGGCCATGCACGTCGCGCTGATATTGATCGCGCTGGTGATCGGCTCGGTGGCGTTCCACCTGTTGAGCCCGTGGTGGTGGACGCCGATCGCCTCGAATTGGCAGTATATCGACGCCACCATGATCATCACCTTCTGGATCACCGGCTTCGTTTTTGTCGCCGTGGTGTCCTTCATGGCTTATTGCGTCTTTCGCTTCCGCCACATCGAGGGAAGGACAGCCGCCTACCAGCCGGAAAGCAAGAAGCTTGAGTTCTGGCTCATGGCGGGCACGGCGCTGGGCGTCGCGGCCATGCTGGCGCCGGGGCTGGTCGGTGTGGAACAGTTTCATCAACCCGCCGCCGGGAACGACCACCGTCGAGGTCGTCGGCCAGCAATGGCAATGGAGTTTTCGCTTGCCCGGCAAGGACGGGCGGCTCGGCCTGTCCGACACGCGATTCGTCAACGCCGTCAATCCTTTGGGCCTGAATCCCTCGATCCCAACGCCCAGGACAATGTTGTGGTGCTCGGCGGCGATCTGCATCTGCCCGTCAACAAGCCGGCGAAACTCCTGCTGCGCTCGATCGACGTCATGCATGATTTCTACGTTCCGGAATTCCGCGCCAAAATGGATCTGATGCCGGGCATCGAAACCTATTTCTGGATCACGCCGACGCGAACCGGAACTTTTGAAATTCTCTGCGCCGGCTTCTGCGGCGTCGGCCACCCGTTTATGCGCGGCAATGTGGTTGTGGATAGCGACGAGGATTACCAGAAATGGCTGCAAGCCCAGCCGACCTTCGCGCAAATGAGGAAGTCCGCTGCTGCGCAATAGGAGATGCAAAGGAGGCGTTTCATGGTCGAAATTCGCGCCGGCGAAGGCGAACCGCTCCATCCCACGTCATTTGACGATGTCGAGCTTTATCATCCGCGAAGCTGGCTGACCAAATATGTCTTTTCGCAGGACGCCAAGATCATCGCCATCCAATATGCCGTGACGGCCATTTCCATCGGCGTGGTCGCTCTGGTGTTGTCATGGCTGATGCGCCTGCAACTGGGGTTCCCGGGCAAATTTTCGTTGATCGATCAAAACAATTATTACCAGTTTATCACCATGCACGGCATGATCATGGTGGTGTATCTGCTGACCGCGCTTTTCCTCGGCGGTTTCGGCAATTACCTCATTCCCCTTATGATCGGCGCGCGCGACATGGCCTTTCCCTATGTCAACATGCTGAGCTACTGGATCTATCAACTGGCGGTGCTGGTGCTGGTCGCCAGTTTCTTCGTTCCCGGCGGATCGACCGGCGCCGGCTGGACGCTTTATCCCCCGCAAGCCCTATTGTCCGGCACCCCCGGCCAGCAATGGGGCATCATCCTGATGTTCGCCTCGCTGATCCTGTTCATCATCGGCTTCACCATGGGCGGCCTCAATTACGTGGTCGACGGTGCTGCAATTGCGCGCCAAGGGCATGACGATGATGCGGCTGCCCTTGACCGTGTGGGGCATTTTCACCGCGACGGTGATGGCGCTGCTGGCTTTTCCCGGGCTGTTCGTCGCCTCGGTGATGATGCTGTTCGACCGGCTGCTCGGCACCAGTTTCTTCATGCCGACGATCATCGAGAACGGCCAGCATCTGGGCTATTCCGGCGGCAGCCCGATCCTGTTTCAGCATCTGTTCTGGTTCTTTGGCCACCCGGAGGTCTACATCGTGGCTCTGCCGGCTTTCGGCATCGTCTCCGACCTGATCAGCACCCACGCGCGGAAAAACATCTTCGGCTATCGGATGATGGTCTGGGCCATCGTCATCATTGGCGCGCTCAGCTTCGTGGTGTGGGGCCACCACATGTATGTGAGCGGCATGGACCCGAATTTCGGCTTCTTCTTCGCCACCAGCACGTTGATCATCGCCGTTCCCACTGCGATCAAGGTCTATAACTGGGTGCTCACGCTGTGGCGCGCCGACATCCATCTGACCCTTCCGATGCTGTTCGCGCTGGCCTTCATCGTCACCTTCGTCATCGGCGGCATCACCGGCCTGTTCCTCGGCAATGTGGTGGTGGATGTCCCGCTCTCCGGCACCATGTTCGTGGTCGCGCATTTCCACATGGTGATGGGCGTCGCGCCCATCCTCGTGATCTTCGGCGCGATCTATCACTGGTATCCCTTGATCACCGGGCGCTTCCTCGACGAGAAGCTCGGCCAGTTCCACTTCTGGATCACCTTCCTCGGCACTTACGCCATTTTCTTTCCCATGCATTATCTGGGTCTGATCGGCGTGCCGCGACGCTATTACGCCCTCGGGGAAACCGCCTTTATCCCCCCGTCGGCGGCGACGTTGAATGAGTTCATCACCATCGCGGCGCTGATCGTCGGCTTCGCCCAGATGGTGTTCCTGTATAACCTGATCACCAGCGTTTTCTGGGGCAAGTTAGCCGGTCACAATCCGTGGCGGGCGACGACGCTCGAATGGCAGACGCCGGACGTGCCGCCGGCCCACGGCAACTGGGGCAAAAACCTGCCGGTGGTCTATCGATGGGCCTATGACTACAGCGTGCCCGGCGCCAAGCAGGATTTCATTCCGCAGAACCAGCCACCCTCGGAAGGCGCGCCGGCATGATCATTGTCGTCGTCTTCCTGTCCGCTTTGGCGGTGATCGCCGTGTGGTATCTGGCCGGCCAAAATCTTGCGGCCAAAGCCTTGGCTGGAACAGGGTGTGATCGGCGACCTCACCGATCCCGACCAGCGCCAGCCGCTGTTGGCGAAATGGGGACTGGGGTTGTTTCTCGCGGTCGTGGGCGCGCTGTTCGCTCTGCTGGCGAGCGCCTACGTGATGCGCGCGGTGTCGCCCGACTGGCGTCGGCGCCGGTGCCGCCGCGTGCTGTGGCTCAACACCGGCGTGCTGATCGTAAGCAGCATTGCCCTGCAAGCGGCGGCTTCCTTCTCCGCGCGACGCTATGAAACGGAGCGCGCCCGCTTTTTCCTGCTGGCCGGCGCTGGCGCCGCATTCGCCTTTTTGGCCGGGCAATTGTGGGCCTGGCGGCAATTCGCCGCCGCCGGCTATTTCCTCTCGGCCAATCCGGCCGATGCCTTTTTCTACCTGATCACCGGAGCTGCATGGCGTGCATCTGGCCGGGGGACTGGTCGCGCTGGCCGCGACCGTCGCCTCGGCGCGGGGGGACATCGGCGCGGCACAATCCGGGATCAGACTTTGCGCGATCTTCTGGCATTTTCTGCTGACTGGTCTGGCTGCTGCTGTTCGCGCTGCTGGCGGGCTGGGCTGGCGATATTGTGGTGATCTGCCGGGGCCTGGTGAGTTGAACGACGTTGGAGGCGGGAACATGACGAGCGAGACGGCGCTCAAGCCAACGGAAGATTCCGCGACGCTGCAGCCCGGATGGCGCGGCTTAACCTCGGATTGGTCGTCGGATCAACGCGCCTTCAGGACTGCGTCCTGGGGCAAGGCCATGATGTGGATCTTCCTTCTCAGCGACACCTTCATCTTCTCCTGCTTCCTGATCGCCTACATGACGGTGCGGATGTCGACGACCGACCCTGGCCGAACCCGAGCGAGGTTTTCGCCTTGAACATCGGCGGCAAGTCAATGTCCGCTGCTGCTCATCGCCATCATGACCTTCATCCTGATCAGCAGTTCGGGAACCATGGCGCATGGCGGTGAACTACGGCTACCGGCACGACCGGGTGAAATCGGCCGCGCTGATGCTGGTCACAGCGGCTTTCGGCGCGACGTTCGTCGGCATGCAGGCGTTCGAATGGACCAAGCTGATTCGTGAAGGGCGTGCGTCCCTGGCAAAATCCGTGGGGCGCGCCGCAGTTCGGCTCGTCCTTCTTCATGATCACCGGCTTCCACGGCACGCACGTGACGATCGGCGTGATTTTCCTGATCAACATGGCGCGAAAGGTCTTGCGAGGCGATTTCGACGTCGAACGGCGCGGGCTTCTTCACCAGCCGCAAGGGGCGCTACGAGATCGTCGAGATCATGGGCCTCTACTGGCATTTCGTCGATCTGGTCTGGGTGTTCATCTTCGCCCTGTTCTACCTTTGGTGAAAGCCATGGAAATCATGAGTTCATGCGACCGAAGCATCGTCCGAACATCACCAGGAACACTCGATCAAGCTCTATCTCCTGGTGTGGTGCTGGCTGTTCGTGCTCAGCACATGCTCCTATCTCGTCGATTATTTCGACCTCCACGGCACCACGCGCTGGAGTTTGATTCTGTTGTTCATGATCGTGAAGGCGGGCTTGATAGTCGCCGTGTTCATGCACATGGCGTGGGAGCGGCTGGCCTTGATCTACGCTATATTAGCTCCGCCAATCGCGGTTCTGGTGTTTGTTGGCGTCATGACCTTCGAGTCATACTATACCTTCACCGATCGAGTGCTGTACTTCGGCACGAGATAGCGTATATTTGCTTCAGCGGAACGCCGCATGCCGCGTCGCATTTCGGGCGGGCCGCAGCGCTTCATCTTGCTAGGTTGAGTTCAAACTTCTGTTTCCTTGGCAAGCCACGCAGCGCCAAAATCAAGGGAGCAAACATGGCTACGATCATTCATGGCGGCGTCCCGACGTCGTCTTTGCCTTATGCCGATCGCGTCCGCAGCGTCGCCAGCGATCAACCGTTTTTCTGGCTCGCCGCAGGCTGGCGCGACTTCATGGCGGCCCCGGCGGCCAGCATGGGTTATGGACTCCTGTTTGTCATCATCGGCTTCGCCTTGACCTATGGTCTGTGGCGCACCGACAAAATCTACATGCTGTTGCCACTCGCCGCCGGCTTCATGATGCTGGTTCCGCTGCTCTCCGTCGGTTTCCACGCCATCAGCCGCGACATCGAGCAAAACAGGCGGCCATCGTTTTTCGGCGCGCTTTTCGCCTGGCAGGGAAACGCCAAGTCGATGGTGAACGCGGCGCTCGCATTCATGTTCATGTTCCTGCTGTGGATGCGCTTGTCGGAAATCGTCTTCGCGCTCACCTTCCCGCCGACGGCTGCGCTGGATGTGCAGGGGCTGTTCAACGCGACGTTTTTTACCATCGGCGGCTGGGAGTTTCTTGCGCTTTTCGGGCTCCTCGGCGCCTGCATGGCGGCGCTGACTTTCATGGGCGGCGCCTTTGCCTTGCCAATGTTGCTGGACAAGAACGTTAGCATGGCGGAAGCCATCGCAACCAGCTTCACCGCTTCGCTCAGCAATATCGCACAATAGCCGTATGGGCGGCTTTGGTCGCGATCCTGCTTGGTGAATGGCGTTTTTCTTCGTCGGCCTCGTGATTACGCTGCCTTTGGTCGGACATGCAAGCTGGCACGCTTATAGAGCCGTGATTGAACGCTGAAGGCGGCTTTTTTCACCTCACCGATGACAGGGCCGGCGGATCTGCCGCCCGGGAATGCGGGCGTACGGATAGTCATGAACCAACGCAGGGCTTTGTGGTCCCTGGTCTGCGAGGCGTCGAGCACAGACGAGCCCTTGAAGACGCCACCCGACTCTGCAAGCGACGACAATTTGGAGCGTCGTGGTCGGCGGATTATTCCAATTTGGACAAAAAGTTTGCCACTCAATCTTTCGGCAATGTGCGAAGAATGCTCGTAGCGATTTAGCTCTCGGCGTGGGATGCCTCAGGCATCCCCTCATTTTTCAAACGACTCCAAACACGGCTTCGGCGACTTTGTGTTCCATGAATAGGGCCTGGAAATGCTCCATGAGCGCGCACAAGGTTTGTTCCGGCATATTTGGGATGGCGTCGTAATAGAGGCATCCGCGACGAAATAAGGAATGCACGCGGCGCTTGACGGTGTTGCTTTTGAGCAACCGATCCATGCCGAGCGCTTCGCCGTCGGCCGCCAAGCAGTGTCAGCAGGACGATGGCGATGGCGTTGAGCAGCAGAAGACGGTCGCGACGGTAGGGATCGCCGATGCGCACGCCGCCCAGGCCCATGCCGAAACGAAGGTCCTTCGTGTCCCGGAAGCCGGGCTCGATGGTCCAGCGCCGAGAGTACAGGTTGATGATCTCGCGCGGCGACGCCGCCCCGTCACTCGCCGCCAGATGCCAGGCGTCCTTCATGTTCTTGGCCTTGACGCAGACCACCGCGCCGACCTGCTGCTTGTCCTTCGAGACCTTGGCGTCCGCAAGCTTGCGCGCCCGACCCAGGGCGCCGACCCAGTCTTCGGCGCGGCGGGTTTCGCCGTCCGCCGGAGTCACGAAGACATCGCCGCGAAAGCGGATCACGTAGTCGAAACCCAGTTCTCCCAGAAAGCGGAACAGCTTGGCGTCGCCAAAGCCGCGATCGGCGAGGATCGTGGCCTTCGTCCCCTCGGCAACGCCTCCTTGAGGCGACTGAGGCACATGTCCTCGATATCGTTGCGTTTTCCCGCCAACTCCGCCTTGAACACGGAGAACCACAGCAAGGGCGTGGCCCGCCCGTGCGTGGTGACGAGGCTGAACACCAGCGTCGTCTGATCGTCGGCGTCGAAATCGGTCCAGTCCATGGCGACGACGAGTTCCCGGCGGCCGCCGACCGTGTCGCTGTCTTGGGGTTGGCGTTCTCGCGGTTGATCTTGTTGATGACCACGATGGGCTTGGCCCCGGCCTCGAGCGCCTTGCGCAGCACGAAGCGCGTCTGGGCCTGGGGCCTTCGCGGCGTCCACCACCAGCAGCACGCCGTCAATCATGTTCATGATGCGCTCGACCTCGCCGCCGAAGTCCGCGTGGCCGGGGGTGTCCACGATGTTGATGTGGTAGTCCTTGTATTTGAACGCCGCGTTCTTGGCCTTGATGGTGATGCCCTTCTCCCTTTCGAGGTCCATGGAATCCATCATGCGTTCCTCGTCGATCGCCTGGTTGGCGCGGAACGTGCCGGACTGCTCCAGCAGACAATCCACAAAAGTGGTTTTGCCATGATCAAC
>CAWFBN010000155.1:0-44481 GCA_963813955.1 uncultured Alphaproteobacteria bacterium
TGATCCCACAACCGCCGTGGTTGACTACCTAGCGGGAACCTTGGCCGCGGCGCCGCCCCACGAACACGAACATGATCATGATCATGATCACGAACACAATCACAATCAAGAAAGCGGCGGCTGCAACTGCAACTGCCGGTGAAAAAGGGGCGATGAGGAGGCGCACGATGCGCTTCCATTCATCACTGGCTCTGGTTTCATCGACGGCGCGGTTGCTGATCCGCGCGAAAAAAATGAGGAGTTCCGCAGGAAGGCGGAACGTCCTGATCTGGCCTGAAGGCAAGGCGGGTGGGAGTAACCAGCAGCCCTTCAGGATTCGGCATGCCACGATCGTCTTCCGCGAGATACGTGGTCTCAGCCTGGAGAGCGGATCGTGTCATAGCCGAAGACCATCGTCTCGACGTAATGCAGCGGCGTCTTGCCGGTCGTCGTTAAGTCCTCCCAATCCCGGGACGCTTTTTGTGTCTTCCGGGAAAACCGGCTCCTGGCCGGACAGCAAAGTTATAATCCTAATGCAAGTTTGAGATTTATAAGCGACATCTCCCTTTCAGGGAAAGATCCATCATCATGAAAGCTTGACAATGTTGTGCGGCATTTTGTCGCAGCGCCTTCGCAGGCGAAATGCGCCCCGCGCCGGCGCAACTCCGATCCGGCCTCCTGACGGGAGCGTCGGCCGCCGCCGCGTCATGCGGGTTTCACGGCCACGAGATCGATCAGCGCGGACATGCCGCCATGCGCGACGCCCTCGTGAATCTCGGCGTCATGGCTTTTGATATCGCACGCGAAGTCGGCGAATTCCGCTTCCAGCAGGTCCCGCGTGTAGAGATTCTCCACCTGCGACGGACCGCCCGTGCCATAGGCGATCTGCTCCGGGCGATAGCCCTGCAGCAGCAGCAAGCCGCCGGGTTTCAGCGTCTTCCTGATATTGGCGAAAAGCGCCTTACGCGGCGCGGGCGGCAGGAACTGGATAAAAATGGCGACCACGACATCGTAGTCCTCTTCGGGGAACGGCCATGTGGTCACATCCGCCTCTTCGATGCGCAGCGTCACGCCGCGCTTGCGCGCCAGGGCTTCGGCTTTTTGCAGCGCACGGGCGGAGAAATCCATCGAAAGCACGTCGCAGCCGCGCTCGGCGAGAAAGACGCCATTGCGGCCCTCGCCATCGGCCAGGGCAAGCACTTTCGCGCCGGGTTTCACCAGATCGGCATGATCGCGCAGGAAGGCGTTGGGCGCCTCGCCGAAAAGATACTCGGAGCGGTCATAGCGTTGCTGCCACATGTCATGGCCGTGTCGGTCCTGCATGGAAGTCCCTCGTGTTTGCGGGCGGCGCGTCCCAATCCCCCAGTGCGCGTTGGCCCCCAATTGCGCTTTGGCGAGCAGCGCCCGCGCCGCAGAAAATGGCAGGCGGGGCCATGGCGCGAAGCGATCAGACTTCGGGCATCCAGCCCTTGAGTTTTTCGCCATGATTCAAAGAAGGATGGCGCCAGCTTTCGTTTTGCGTCATTTCAAAACATAGATGCAAAATGAAGGTTTTGATTCAGATCAATTTATTACTCAGCGCGCATGTGTGAACCTTTAGTCGCGAACGAGCGGAGGTCGGCCGGTCCTCCTTTGCGCGATCTGAGGTCAAGACACGCTTTATGACAAGGACGCGATGATGTCGCCAAAACCTGTTTCTTCCGCCGCTCTCGCGATCATGCTGATGCTGCTCGCTCCTGCTTATGCCGAAGAGTGCTCGCCGGAAACGAAGTCGGAAGCGGCCATGCTGATCCAGAGTTATGCCGGCAAGCTCAAGGCGGCGCTGGGCGCGGCCATGCAGGCGCGGGGCCCCGAGGGTGCGCTTGAGGTCTGCAACAAGCAGGCGCCGGCGATCGCGGCCGCGGTCTCGCAGCGCAGCGGCTGGTCGGTCGCGCGCACCAGCCTCAAGCCGCGCAACGCGGCCTCCGCGCCCGATGCCTATGAGCGCAAAATCATGGAAGCGTTCAACGCCCGCATCGCCAAGGGAGAGAAGGCGGCCGACCTGACCAGTGCGGAAGTGGTCGAGGGCAATGGCGCCAAGACTTTCCGCTTCATCAAGGCGATCCCGACTGGCGAAATGTGCATGACCTGCCATGGCGACACTGTCGATCCGGGGCTCAGGCAGAAGATCCTCGCGCTTTACCCCGATGACCAGGCGACCGGCTTCAAGTTAGGCGACATGCGCGGCGTGTTCACGCTGAAAAAAACCATCGAAGCCGGGGAGCGCTGACCATGCGAACCTACGCCGCAGCGCTGGTCGCGCTCTTGCTTTTGTCCAGCCCCTCCCGCTCGGAAATCCTGCTGGAACACGCCTGGGCGCAAGCCTCGCCGCCAAAGGCCGTGGTGGGTCGCGCCTTTGTCACCATCCTCAACCAGTCCGACCAGACCGAGCATCTCATCGGGGTCAGCACGGAGGCCGCGTCAAGCGCCGAAATCAGCGGCATCCGCATCCTGCAAGACGTCCCCAACATGCGCAGGCTGTTCAACATCGACATCCCCCCGCATCGCTCCATCGTATTCTCGCCCGGCTCGTATCACATTCTGTTGCGCAATTTGCGCAAGCCGCTGGCCGCCGGCGACCGGATCGACGGCGAGTTGATGTTTGAAAATGCCGGCGCGATCCCGGTCGAGTTCCGGGTTGAGGACCATGAGCCTACCGGACGCTGACGACTGCGGCGTCTCCATGAGCCTGGCGCGGTCCTGACAAGATTTTAGTGCTGAATTCGTCAGCTTCAGCCGGTGCTCCACGTCCGTGGACGCAGCATTCCCGCCATTTTGCAAGTCTGTGCGACGTAGCCATAGGGAAACAGTTCGAACAGCCGGTTGCGGCCCGCGCCGCGGGTTTGGCTAAGATGACGAATGACGAAACGGGCGTCGGGCGTGATCCCGTGCGCGTCATGCTGCGCCCTGACGAAGCGCAAAACATCCCAATGTTCTTCCGTCAATTCCAGATTCTGCGCCTTGGCGACCTCGCTCGCCCAAGCCGGCGTCCAGACCGACGGGTCGGTAAGATAGCCTTCGCTGTCCGTTTCAACGTCGTTCATGCGTCGCTCTTCCTCCATGGCGGTGCTGTTTCGAGTTCTTTCCTTATTTTCCATCTTGAGGGGCCTTGGGCCGAAATTCGTTGTCGCCGAACAAACAAGGCGACAAGAACCGCCGTCCCGAAAGCCCTCGAAGGCGAGCGAGAGCGCTAGCCCTCGCCCGAGCAGCAGGAGCCAACCTTCGGTTCGCCGGCTCGAGCCCTCTGGACCGGTGGGCACGGCGAATCGCCGTAGGAACAAAAGACGCAGCAGTCGCCGGGCTTGGGGCGGAGCATTGCGCGACAATTCGGGCATTCATAAAAGAACTGGCAGGCGTCAGTCGGCATGGTTTCCGTCGATCTGTGTCCACATTGCGGACAGGTGATCGTCGAATGCAGGACGGGCGACGTCTCATTTGCCATCGTCAGGCGCCGTCAACGGGCCGTCGCCGGCTTTCCAGGCGGCCAGTCCGCCAGCCATGCTGAAGACGTCGGTATATCCCATTTCCATCAATGTTTTGGCGGCGAGCGACGAGCGGCCGCCGGTGGCGCAATAAAGGATCAGGCGCTGTGCGCCGCCTAAACCGCGCTTGTACATCGGGCATTCCGGATCGGCCATGAATTCGAGGAAGCCGCGCGGCGCGTGCAGCGCGCCGGGAATGACGCCACTGACGATTTCGTGCGCTTCGCGAATATCGACGAAAAGCACGGAGGGTTCGGCAACCAAATCCCGCGCGTCATGAACAGAGATCGTCTCGATGACAGCGTTGGCTTCCGCCAGCATCTGCTTGAAGCCCTTTTTAAGCGTCGTGGTCGCTGTCATGCGTTTCTCCTGTCAGTTTGGACATTTCCGGGCTGCCGCCCGTTTTTGGCTTCGGGTCAGCCTTGCAGAATTGTTCGGCCAACAACCCGATAGTCCTCGTGACTTTTTCGTCGGCCAAGGCATAGAAAATCGTTTGGTTTGAGCGGCGGGAACGGACAAGCTTGTCTTTCCGCAGCAGCGCCAGATTTTGCGATATGGCGGTCACGGACACGCCGACCGCCTTGGACAGTTGCCCCACGGATCTCTCCCGCGCCGCGAGCGCGCATACAATGCGCAACCGAACCGGATTTGCAAGAGATTTGAAGAACTCGCTCATTTCCGGCGCCACCCGGCTGAAACGTTCTAAATCGAAATGCTTGACATTCATCCGCCAGTATATGCATTTATATGAATATAAGTAAACACCCTTCTCGATCGCGGAGAGACAATGCCCGAGGCCCCTCGCCCTTCCATGCTATCCAAGGTTTCGTCAGCTCTGGCGCTTGCCCTTTTCCTGATCCCTGCAGCCAACGCCCAGGCAGGCGAATTCGTCGTCAAATCGCGGACCACGCCAGACATGAAGGCGATGTTCGGCCAGGTGCAAAGCCGCGACCTTGTGCCGGCGCGCACGCGGATCGGCGGCACAATCGTCAGCCGCTCCGTCGACGAGGGCGCGCAGGTCAAGGCGGGCGACGTTATCGCCGTGGTGGCGGATCAGAAACTGGCGCTTCAGGCGCAATCGCTCGACGGCCAGCTGAGCGCGCTCACGTCGCAGCTTGAAAACGCCAATGTCGCCTTCAAGCGCGCCGCCGATCTTGCTGCCGCGCGGATTCACCACCAAGGCGGCCTATGACCAGGCCAAGACCAATGTCGACGTGCTGACGCATCAGATCGAGGCGATGCGCTCGCAGCGCGCGGTGGTCGCGCAGCAAATGACCGAGGGCGCGGTGCTGGCGCCCAAGGCGGGGCAGGTGCTGACCATGTCGGCCATTCCCGGCTCGGTGGTCCTGCCCGGCGAATCCATCGCCCGCATCGCCGCCGGCGCGCTTTATCTGCGCCTCAGCCTGCCCGAGCGCCACGCCGCCTTGCTGAAACTCGACGCGCCGGTGCTGCTCGCCCCGCGCGTCGCCGATCAGGCCGCGGCCAACGCCCCGATGGGCAAGGGCCGTATCGTCGAAAATCTATCCCGAAATCGAAAATGGCCGCGTCATCGCCGACGCGGAAGTGGACAATCTGGGCGACTATTTCATCGGCGAAAGGGTGCAGATTTTCGCGCCGGTCGGCCAGAGGCAAGCGCTGATGATTTCCCGCGCCGCGGTGTCTACGCGGGCCGGCGTCGATTATGTCCGGGTGTCGCGCCCGGAAGGCCCGCTCGACGTCGCCATTATATTCGCCGACACGCATCAGGGCGACATGGTCGAAGCGCTCGCCGGACTGAATGCCGGCGACAAGGTGGTCACGCCATGAGCCCCGCCAAGAACAGCGCAGCATCCGGAAAATCGCTCGGCATCGCCGGACGCTTGACCAGCGCCTTCATCGCTTCGCCGCTGACGCCGCTGCTGCTGATCGCGGCCCTGGCGCTCGGCCTGATCGCGCTCGTCACCCTGCCGCGCGAGGAAGAGCCGCAGATTTCCGTGCCCATGGTCGACATCATGGTGCGCGCCGACGGGCTGAAGGCCGAGGACGCGGTCAAGCTCGTCACCGAGCCGCTGGAAACCATCGTCAAGAGCATCAACGGCGTCGAGCACGTCTATTCCAGGACCTATGACGACCAGGTCGTCGTCACCGTCCGCTTCCTGGTCGGCACCTCCACCGACGCCGCCATTCTGCGCGTTCACGACAAGGTGCGCGCCAATCTCGACCGCATCCCCACCGGCGTGCCCGAGCCGCTGATCGTCGGGCGCGGCATCGACGACGTCGCCATCGTCGTGCTGACGCTGGCGCCCAAGCCGGAAGTCGCCGACCGCTGGCGCGCCGACGCGCTGACCGATGTCGCGCGCGAATTGCGCACCGAACTCGCCAAGCTGGAGGATGTCGGCCTGACCTATCTCGCCGGCGACCAGCCGACGGAAATCCGCGTCGAGCCCGATCCCGAGGCGCTCGCCCGCTACGGCGTGACGCTGCAGCAACTCGCCGCCAAGGTGCAGGGCGCCAACAGCGCCTTTCAGCGCCGGACTGGTGCGCGACAGCGGCCTGCAGGTCGAGGTCGTCGCCGGCCGCACCCTGCAAACCCTGCCGGAAATCGGCAATCTGCTGCTGACCACCCGCGACAACCGCCCGGTCTATGTCCGCGACGTCGCCAAGGTCGTGGTCGATGCCGAGCCCAACGAAACCCGCGCGGCCGCATTTTTCGCCGCGATGCCAATGGAGGCTTTTCCGCGACGCCGACCGTCTCCATCGCCATCGCCAAGCGCGCCGGGCGCCAATGCCGTGGTGATTTCCGAGCGCATCGTCCAGCAGCTTGAACAACTCAAGGGGCGCGTCGTTCCGGACGACATCACGGTTCAGGTGACGCGCAATTACGGCGAAACCGCCAACGAAAAGGCCAATGAGCTGTTGTTCCACCTCGGGCTGGCGACCCTCTCCATCGTTCTGCTGGTGGCCGTTTCGATCGGCTGGCGCGAGGCGCTGGTGGTCGCCGTCGTCATTCCGACCACCATTCTCCTCACCCTGTTCGCTTCGCGGATCATGGGCTACACGCTCAACCGCGTCAGCCTGTTCGCGCTGATCTTCTCCATCGGCATCCTGGTGGACGACGCCATCGTGGTGATCGAGAATATCGCCCGGCACTGGGCGATGCATGACGGCCGCTCGCGCATGGACGCCGCCATCGACGGCGTCGCGGAAGTCGGCAATCCGACCATTGTCGCCACACTGACCGTCGTCGCGGCGTTGCTGCCCATGCTGTTCGTCTCGGGTCTCATGGGCCCCTATATGAGCCCGATTCCGTCCAACGCTTCGGCGGCGATGATCTTTTCCTTCTTCGTCGCGGTGATCCTGACGCCCTGGCTGATGATGAAGATCGCCGGCCGGGCGCCCGTCCATCACGACGACGCGGCCCACAGCGGCGGCGTGCTCGGCGTCCTCTATCGCCGCGCCGCCGCGCCGATCCTGCGCACGCGGCGCTCGGCGCGACGATTCCTGATCGGCGTCGGAATCGCCACCCTGGCCTCGCTGAGCCTGTTCTATTTCAAGGCGGTGACCGTCAAGCTGCTGCCCTTCGACAACAAGGCCGAAGTCGCCATCATCGCCGATCTGCCGCGAGGAACCTCGGTCGAGGCCACCAACCGCGTGTTGATGGAGGCGGTCGCAGCGCTTGAAGGACGTGCCCGAAATCCTGTCCTTCGAGAGCTACGCCGGAACGGCGGCGCCATTCAATTTCAACGGTCTGGTGCGCCATTATTACATGCGCAATACGCCGGAAATCGGCGACATCCAGGTCAATCTCAAGCCCAGGGACCAGCGCAGCCGCAGCAGCCACGAGATCGCGCTGGACATTCGCCAGAGGCTGGCCGGGATCGACGCGCCGCCGCGCACGTCCATAAAAGTGGTCGAGCCGCCGCCCGGACCGCCGGTGCTGGCGACGCTGCTGGCCGAAATCTACGGCCCCGATCCGCAAACCCGCCGCGCCGTGGCCGCCAAGGTGCGGCAGGCTTTCGAAAGCGCGCCCTTCATCGTCGATATCGACGATTCCTATGGCGTGCAGGCGCCGCGCAAGCGCATCGTCATCGATCAGGACTGGCTCGAATTTTTCGGCGTGCAGCAGGGCGACGTGTTCGACACCTTGCATCGGCTCTATGGCGACCGAGGTCGTCGGCTATTCGCATCGCGGCGAAGGCCGACAGCCGTTGCCGATCCGCATGGCGCTGGCCAAGGACCAGCGCCGGGTCGATGAGACCATGCTGACCACGCCGGTGCCCGCCAACGCCTTGCCCGGCAACCGCACGATTGTCGAACTCGGCGACGTGGTGCGAGTCGTCGAACGAGCCTGCCTCCTTCCCGATCTTCCGCCACAATGGCCGCGCGGCGGAAATGGTGCAGGCGGAACTGGCCGGCGCCTTCGAGGCGCCGCTCTACGGCCTGCAAGCGGTGGATGCGGCGCTCGACAAGATGGAGTGGACGGCGGAAACGCCCAAGCCGCAAATCCTCATGCACGGCCAACCGCTCGACGAGAGCAAGCCCTCGCTGCTGTGGGACGGCGAATGGGAAGTCACCTGGGTGACCTTCCGCGACATGGGCGCGGCCTTCATCGCCGCTCTCGTCGGCATCTACATTCTGGTGGTGGCGCAGTTCAAGAGCTTCAAACTGCCGCTGGTGATCCTGACGCCGATCCCGCTGACTTTCATCGGCATCATGTTCGGACACTGGCTGTTCCACGCCGCCTTCACCGCCACCTCGATGATCGGCTTCATCGCGCTGGCCGGCATCATCGTGCGCAATTCGATCCTGCTGGTCGATTTCGTGCGCCATGCCGACCACAGCAAGGGTCTGCGCGAAGTGCTGATCGAGGCGGGCGCGATCCGCTTCAAGCCGATCCTGCTCACCGCGCTGGCGGCGATGATCGGCGCGGGGGTGATCCTGTCCGACCCGATTTTCCAGGGTCTGGCGATATCGCTGCTGTTCGGACTCGCCTCCTCGACCGCGCTGACGGTCCTCGTCATTCCGGCGATCTATGTCGTGCTGCGCGGCGGCCCGAAATTCGACGCGTCTTGACCTCTGGGCATAGGTGACAAAAAAGGCGAGCCCCGTCGCGAGGTTCGCCTTTTTTCATGCTTTCGCGAAAAATTACTTGTTTATCGAGCAGGTGCTCAGGCCGATCAGCTTATAGGCCGGGCAGAAGCGAATGAACGCGGTGAGCAGCGGAACGACGCCGATCCAGCCCCAGGGGGTCTGCGGGCCGACAAAAACCATGGCGATGAGGATGAGGCCGACAACGATCCGCAAAATGCGATCGATGGTTCCGACATTGGCGGTCATGAAATTCTCCTTGGTCTGGCGCAACATCGCGCCGTAGTTCTATCCATAAGCCCTTCGACAAGTCACTCTACATCGAGGCCGCGCTCGGCAAACATCAGCTTCAGAATCGGCGCGACGCGATTGGCGGTTGTCGCCGCCTTCATGAAAACGACGACGCGGGCGACGTCCCGCACGACGCCTTTCAGCCGGTTGTTGTCGGTATAGGAGGCGCAGATCGCCGCCCATTCGAACCGCATCAGCGGTTCGTCGGCGCGCGACAGACCGATGGCCAAGGCGACCAGATGCGCGATACATCCATGCGTCGGGCCGAGCTTCTTGATGAATCTCGTCCAATTATGGCTCCAGCGCGCCCATTCCGCCTCGGACACGTTTTTCTTCTCGATCCTCGCGTAAAGAACCATGTCCTTGACCAGCTGATTCCAGGGCCAATCGACCTCGTTCTCGCGCCGCATTTCCCGAAGGACCGCCTTCTCGTGGTGTTCCTGGCAATGGTCGCACTGGTAATAGATCGCCAGCGCGTAGGCGATGTATTCGCGCCGCAAAGCGGACAGGACAAAAGGATCGGACTCGTTGGGTACGCCCGTAAACGCATGCGCATGCAATTCCTGGAGCACGCTGGTGAAAGCGTCGCCCGGAATATTGAGAGTCTCTTTGTTCGCCATGATTTTCCTTACCTAGGCGCGCGGCCGGAGAAGGCTTTCAGGAGAAGCCCTTTATTATCTTGACCAAAGTCACTTCAATCCGAGTTTCTTGAAAATCATCGCCGCCGGACAAAAGCCCGTGAAAGCCGATTGGAAGAGATTGAGTTCCAACAAAGGTGGTCAGCAACAAGAACCAGGGTGAAAATAATTGCGCCAGCGCCAGCGAGATCAACACCATCGCCCCCGCGAGCGCCATGACTGCGCTATTGACCGTCATCAGAACCATCTCCCTCTTTCATGAGAATATCTTTATATTCGATTCTTTCTAATTTTTTCCATGCCAGACGCGCACATATCTCATTGATCTTTTTTCATTCGAATGTGAGATTTTATCGTCCGGCGCCGAAACAAGGCAAAAGCCCGAACCCCGCAAGATGCCGGACAGGGAGAGAAACATGAATAAAGGTCTATGGGCTGCGCTCGCCGTCGTCGGGGTTTTCGGGCTGGGTGGCGCCGCGCTCGCGGCCCACGCGGCAGAAGTCGTCGGCGATTACCAGCGGCCGAACGGCGACGCCGCGCGCGTGTCGGTCAATGACGGCAAGCTCTATTGCAAGATTACCTCCGGCGCCCAGGCCGGATTTGAAATGTGCCACGGCATGGAAAAGACCGAGACCAATGTCTGGCAAGGAGCTAAAATGAAACACCCCACCATGCCGGGCATGATGACTTTCAACGGCACGGTGACCGTCACTTCTTCGGGCCTTTCGATCAAGGGCTGCGCCGTCGGCCAGTCCATGTGCGACGCTGAGAGCCTGGACGCGGAATTAAGACTTGTGGAATTAGACTTGCCCTCGCCGGTCGCGACAGTTCGCGATCGGCGATTTCCACACCAAAGCAACCGTCGCAAAAAGGACTCCCGCCGATGCAGGATCTCTCGGGGCGCATGGTGATCGTCACCGGCGCTTTCGGCGCGCTGGGATCGTCGGTCGCCGACATTCTGGCGGAACGCGGCGCCAAACTCGCCCGCGTCGACCGCGCGGACAACCCCGGCGGCCCGGGCTGGCGGCTCGGCGGGATCGACCTCGCCGACGAGGACTCTTGCAAACGCGCGTTCAGAAAGGCCGTCGAGGACTGCGGTCCGGTTTATGGACTGGTCAATGTCGCCGGAGCCTTCGAAATGGCGTCGCTGGCGGAAGGCGGAGTCGATCCCTGGGACCGCATGTACCGCACCAACCTGCGCACCGTGCTTTCCGCGTCAAGCGCCGCCCTGCCCTATTTCAAAGGCGCGGGCCGCATCGTCAATATCGGCGCCGCCGCGGCCGCCAAGGCCAGCGCTTCGATGGGCGCCTATGCCGCCTCGAAATCCGGCGTCGCCCGCTTGACCGAAAGCCTCGCCGAGGAATTGCGAGGCTCCGGGATCACGGTCAACGCCATTTTGCCGACCATTATCGACACGCCGGCAAATCGCGCCGCCATGCCGCAGGCGGAGTTCGCCAAATGGGCGACGCCGGCAGGCATCGCGCGCGTGATCGCTTTCCTTCTGTCGGATGAGGCGTCGGAAGTGACCGGCGCCCTCATTCCCGTCTCCGGCGCCAATTGAAGCGCCGGCCTTTCTGGATTCAACGGGTGATCGGCATATCGTGGCTGCGCCAGGCGGAAATGCCGCCGCCGAGATGGGCGTCGGCGAGCAACCCGTGTTCCTTGGCGCGGCGCAGCGCCGACTTGGAGCGCATGCCGGATGCGCAATAGAAAATCACCTGCTTGTCCTTGGGAATGCGTTTGGCGGCTTCGGCGAAGCGCGACAGCGGCGCATGAATGGCGCCGGGAATGCGGCCATTCGCCCATTCATTGTCTTCGCGCACGTCTACCAGCACATAGGCGCTGTTTTTTTCCCGCAACATGTCGCGGACTTCACCGGGTGTCAGCGTCTTGAACTTGTCGCCGGAACCAAACCAACCAAACATGCCAACCTCAAATGAAATCAGGGGGGACGAATTGCGTTCTTATATACGCATATAAAAGACGAATCCAGAAGCGCCGCGCAAAACGCGTCAAGACAGCGCCGGGCATGGGTTAGCCGTCACATGACCGTTGCGCCGTGAACTTCGTCCCCTGCTCGCCGATCAATAGCCGCCCTTGCGGCGGCTCTCGGCGACGCCGGCGATCCTGCCGCCCTGTTTCGACGGATCGAGCGGGAAGAGGTCATAGAGCGCCTTCTGCTCGACCCGCTCGCCCCATTTGTCGCTCATCGCCTTGATGATCGCCCGCGTATTGGGCGTGCTCTGGTTATTGTCGAAAAATTCCTCGCGCAGATAGTCGATCACGTCCCAATGACGCGGACCGAGCACCACACCGTCGAGACCCGCAATATGCTCGGCCAGTTCCCGGCTCCAGTCTTCCTGATCCGCCAGATAACCCGTGGCCGTGGTCTCGATCTCCCTGCCTGCGAACTGATAAGCCATTCCCGCCTCCCCTCTTCTTCCCGTAGCTCAGCCGATGACGATCTTCGGTTTACGCGCTGTCGCGCGCACCTCCTGCGCCAGAGCCTCTTTCACCATCTCCGGCGAGCGCCAGATACGGCTTCGCCTGTTCCGACTCCGGCGCGCTGGCCATGATCGGCAGACCCTCGTCGGAGCCTCGACGAATGGATCATGTCGAGCGGCGCCTCGCCAAGGAAAGGCACTTCAAATTTCGCAGCCTCGGCCCGGGCGCCGCCATGCGAAAATATCTCCGACCGGCCGCCGCAATGCGGGCAGAGGAAATAGCTCATGTTCTCGAACAGGCCGAGGATCGGCACATGAACCTGCTTGAACATGGCGATGCCGCGCCGCGCGTCGATCAGGGCCAGATCCTGCGGCGTCGAAACGATCACCGCCCCGGCCAGCGAGGCGTTCTGCGCCATGGTCAGTTGCACGTCGCCCGTGCCGGGCGGCATGTCGACCACCAGAATGTCCAGGTCGCCCCAGGCCACTTCGCGCAGCAATTGCGTCATGGCCGACATGACCATCGGGTCCGCGCCAGACAATGGCGGCGTCGTCCTCGACCAGAAAACCGATCGACATCAGCTTGACGCCGAATTTTTCCACCGGCGCCAGCATTTTGCCGTCGTCGGCGAGGTCCGGCTTGTCGGAGACGCCGAACAGGCGCGGCAACGACGGGCCGAAGACGTCGGCGTCGAGCAGGCCGACCTTTTGACCAAGGCGCGTCAGGCCTATCGCCAGATTGGCCGCCGTGGTCGATTTCCCGACCCCTCCCTTGCCCGAAGCCACGGCAATGATTTTCTTCACGCGGTCCAGCCCGGATGACGGAACCGGCGCATGCGAGGACGTCAACTCTTCCCGGCTTCCGCTTCGCGCGGCCGGCGCCCGTTCGGACGTCAACGCCACCATGACAACGCCAACGCCGGGAATGGCCTTGATCGCCTGTTCCGCGGCCAGCCGAACCGGTTCAGCCGCCGCCGCCTGTTCCGGCTCGATCGAAATCGTGACGAAAACCTTGCCATCCCGGATGTTGACGCCGGACAGAGCGCCCGAGTTCGGCAAGCGAAGCGACGCCGTCGGGTCCCTTGACGGCGCGCAATGCCGTGTGGATGTCGTCATTGTTGAACATAGTCCCTCGCTTCGATGAATTCTGCGGCAGTTGCCGGAAGAGGATTGGCGTCTTGCGGGGCAAACCAGTTCAGCTTGTCGCGCAAGGCCACGACGTGGCCGACAATGATGATGGTCGGTCCGCGCAGATTTGCGGCGCTGGCTTTCGCCGCGATATCGGCGATGCAGCCGGTTACAGTCTTTTGAGAAGCGCGCGTTCCATTCTCGATGATCGCTGCCGGCAGATCAGGATCGGCGCCGCGCGCGATAAATTGCGCCGTCAGCGCTGCAAGATGCGCCAGCCCCATATAGATCGCCACCGTCTGGCGCGGACGCAGCAGCGTCTCCCAATCGAGTTCAATCGGCCCATCCTTGCCGTGGCCGGTGACGAAAACGCAGGATTGCGCGTAATCGCGGTGAGTCAGCGGAATGCCCGAATAAGCCGAACATCCGGACGCCGCCGTGACGCCCGGGCAAACCTGAAACGGAATGCCATGTTCGGCGAGTTTTTCGATTTCTTCGCCGCCGCGGCCAAAAATGAATGGATCGCCGCCCTTGAGCCGCAAAACCCGCTTGCCCTGCCGCGCCAGTTTAACCAGAAGCTCGCCGATCTCCTCCTGAGGCAAGGCATGGTCGTTCCTGCGTTTCCCGACGTAGATGCGTTCCGCGTCCCGACGGACCTTTTCGAGA
Organism: uncultured Alphaproteobacteria bacterium; assembly: GCA_963813955.1. GTDB lineage: Bacteria > Pseudomonadota > Alphaproteobacteria > Rhizobiales > Beijerinckiaceae > Rhodoblastus. Next base: position 13,735 of record CAWFBN010000155.1, read on the forward strand.
ATCGACGCGTCGACCAAACGGTCGTAAAGCACGACATCTGCTTTCTGCATCAGCCGAAAAGCCCGGAAGGTCAGAAGATCCGGATCGCCGGGCCCTGCGCCGACAAGATAGACCTCGCCGGTCGCGCTCCCGTTCTCCGACGTCCCATCCTCGGCCGCCTGCTCAATCTCTTTCGCCAAAGCCTCGGCCGCTCTCGTTTCGTCGCCGGCTAAAACCATTTCAGCGATCGGCCCGTCGAGAACACGCTCCCAGAACCGCAGGCGCGACGGACTCGATTGCAATTTTTGTTGCAGCGGCGCGCGCGCCGCTCCCATCACGGCTGCGAGCCGGCCATAGGCTGACGGGATCATCGTCTCAAGCCGCGCCTTGAGCATGCGTCCGAGAACTGGCGAGGCGCCGCCAGTCGAAATGGCCACGACCAGAGGACTCCGATCCACGATCGAGGGCATGATGAAATCGCAGTTTTCAGGACGGTCGGCGACATTGATCATGGCGCCGGCGGCCCGCGCCCGGGCGAGCAGCGAAGGATCGGCCTCGCCATTCGCTTGAGCGAAGAAGCACAGACGGCAGCCTTCGAACCGATAAGAATCGGCGTCAGCGACATGGGCAAATCGTCCCGCGAAGGGCGCGAATTCATCGTGCAACCCCTCCGCAAGGACGACCACCTCCGCCCCGGCGGCCAAAAGAGTCTCCAGACGCCGCGCCGCAGCGGTTCCGCCGCCCACGACGGCCGCCTTTCGGCCGGAAAGATCAAGGAAAATCGGCAAACAATTCATGGATCGACGAAACTCCAACATGTGTCTGGACGGCTGCTGTTCGGCTTTCAACTGGCCGACCGCATCCTCGAAGCAATGCTGGTAGCGCATGATTGGCCCCTGACTTTATTGGCGTCCAAATCCTCGGCAGCGCGCTGAAACTTTGATTTGCCCGCGCGAGCGAACGAATGAGACGAACCGTTCGGCCCAGCGGCAGCGTGACGTGTCGCGCAAGTGGGTGAAGCTCGCCAGCAAGTTCCCGATGACGATGCCGTCGCGACCGCCATCGACGCCAAAGCCGCGCTTCATCCGATAGGCATAGCGCAAGTCCGGCGCGATATTTTCCAGCCGCGCATAATGGAATTCATGCGCCGCGATCGCGTCGCCGCATCGCGCGCCGGGCCAGGGAAAGTCTTCGGTCTCCTCGACGCGCACCAGGCCGCGTCCCTGCGGCTTTTCGCCCATCACAGCATCGGCCGGCACGATCCCGACCATGTCATGCCGGGCGCCGCGGTAGGTAATGGAGCGCGAAAGATACATCAGGCCGCCGCATTCGGCGTAGGTGGGCAGGCCCGCCTCGATCGAGGCGCGGATTTTTTCGCGCAGGGACTGGTTGGCGGCGAGGGCGGCGGCCTGGGTTTCGGGAAAGCCGCCGCCGATGAACAGGGCGTCGCATTTTGGCAGGTCGCTGTCGCGCAAAGCGTCGAAAAAGGCCAGCCGCGCGCCGGCGTGCTGCAACGCCTCCAGATCGTCGGCGTAGTAGAAGCCAAAAGCGGCGTCGCGCGCCACGGCGATGGTCACGTCAGGTGACGAAATGCCGCGCAACAGCGGCGTTATTTGTGGCTCTTCCCTCGTCGCCTTGGTCAGCAGGCCGTCGAGATCGACTCCGTTCAAAACCGCGTCGCGCGCGCGGGCGATGACGCCATCGGCCTGCGAGGTTTCGCTCGGCGTGGTGAGCCCGAGATGGCGCTCATCGACAGTCAGGCCGCTGTCGCGCCCGATGGCGCCGAGCACGCGCAAGTCGGTGTAATTCTCGATCGCCTGCCGCAGCTTGCTTTCCTGCCGCGCCGCGCCGACCTTGTTGAGGATCACCCCGGCGATTTCCACGTCGCGGTCAAAATTCTGGAAACCGAGCAGCAAAGGCGCGATTCCCCGCGCCATGCCGATCGTGTCCACGACCAACACCACGGGCGCGCGCAAGAGTTTGGCGAGCGCGGCGCTGCTATCGGAGCCCTTGGGATCGACCCCGTCGTGCAGACCCTTGTTGCCCTCGATCACGGCGAGGCCAGCATCGGCAAAACCACGTCCATAGAGAGACAGGATTTCCGCCGGGCTTTGGGTGTTGAAATCGAGATTATAACTGGCGCGGCCGGAGGCGCGCGCCAGCCACATCGGATCGATATAATCCGGACCCTTCTTGAAGGTTTGCACCTTCAGGCCTTTGGCGGAAAAGGCCGCCGCGAGGCCGATGGAGGTCGTTGTCTTGCCGGAAGATTTGGCGATGGCCGAAACAAAAAATCGCGACATGGCGTCATGCCGCCGCCAACAGGCGGCCCCTGTCGCGTTGCGCCCATAAATGCGCGGCCTGAGCCTTGGCGCCGTCCATGTCCGCCGCGACGCCCATGGCGCGCAGCGCGATGGCCAGAGTGCCGATGACCGCGTCCTCGCCATAAGCGTCACTCGTCTCGCCACGCCAGAGGCTTGTCATGCGATCGATCCGCATGCTTTCGTCGGGCGGCTGTCGCGGCTCGTCCATCAGAGGCGGCCAGCGCTCCTCGAAACACGCGCCTTCGGCGACATAAAGCACCTCGCAGGGTTTTGCAGGACGTCGTTCGAATTCCCCGCCTTCGCCGCGCAGAACCGCCATAGAGTGCTGGCCGAGAAGCAGCGCCGCGTCGCGATGGGTGGCCATATAGCCGGGATGAAATACGCCTTGCAGTGAACAGGACGCGTCAAAGGGATTGAGCGTCCGCGCCAGGGTGTGAACCGGCGAGCGCAAGCCAAGGATCGGGCGCAACGACATGATCCGCGCCAATGGCGGCGAGAATTTCTCCAGCGGCGTGAAGGCAAAATTTTGGGTCGCCAGATGACGCGCCGCCTCGTTGAGATCGTCGGCCAATGGCGCGCCGAGCGCCCGCAGAGTTCTCGCCGGTGTAGAGCCGCCCGGCGGTATGGCCGTCAAAACTATGCATGAAGACGCGCCAGCCGTTGCGCGCCAGCACGAGCGCGGACAGGATGAACCACGGCAATTGCCGGCTCTTGCCGGCATAGGACGGCCAATCGACATCGACGGCGACAGGGGCATGCGCAAAGGTTTTCCGCGCCGCCCTGGCGAAACCGGCGATTTCCTCGGCGCTTTCCTCCTTGAGCCGCAACAGCATCAGAAAGGCGCCGAGTTGTTCCGGCAGGACCTCTCCAGCCAGAATCATCGTCATCGCCTCTTCCGCCTCATCCAGCGTCAGGGAACGGGTAAAGCTTTTGCCGCGTCCGAGAATTCGGACGAAACGAGCGAAGGGATGGGGTTGGTGATCGATCATGTGCTCAGGCCCCGCTTTTGACCGCTGGTTGGGGAAGGAATGGCAGCAGGCGCATGGCGACGGCGGCGATCATCATGGCGATGGATATGCCGCTGATGCCAAGCAGAATTTCCGGCAGGCTCGGCGTGTAGGCATTGATCGCGCCGTCGAAAAACGAGCTCGACGCCTCAAAGCCAGGAAAGATGTTCAGCGGATAGGCCTGCGACCCGATGATGATCGTGTACATTTGGGCCAGCCCGCCGATCAGGAACAAGGCGGAAGCGATCCCCAGGCTCCGGCGTCCAGCGGCGCCCTCGCCCATGAAGGCGAGCAAGGCCAGCGGCGCCAGCGAACCGATGACGATCTGGCCGAGCCAGAAGATCAGCGGATAGATCCCGCCGTCCTTCAGCAGGAAGAGTTCGACGCCCTGGGTCGGCGTCGCATAGAATTTGTTGAGATGCGCGATCACCGTCAGGAACAGGGTCGCGCCGGAGAAGATGATCAGCAGGCCGCGGAATTTGCCGATCATTTCGGCGTTGCACAGCTTGTCGCTGGTCTCGAAGGACATGGTCATCAGCACAAGCACCGTGAAGGCGAGGCCGTAGACCAGCGACGACGCGATGAACAAAGGCGCCATGATCGCGCCGAAGACGGCGTCGCGCGCGGCGAGGAAGCCGAAGATCGAGCCGGTGCCGGTCGTCAGGATCAAACGCCAGGTGAAGGCGGCCCAGCCGAAGCCCACGACCACCGTCGCCATTTTGGACACGCGGCGATCCATCATCGAAAAGAGATAGCCGGCGACGATCAAGACGAAGCCGGAATAGAGATAGATGTTCCAGGCGAAGATCGATTTGAAATTATAGGTGGTCATCGCGACGAACACCCGCTCGGGCCGCCCCAGGTCGAGCACCAGCACCGCCAGACCGCCCGCCAGCAGGGCAATGGCCAGCACACCGGACAGGCGGGCGAAAGGCTTGTAGGAGAGGCGATTGAAGACGGAGGACACCGACGCGACATTGAGCGCGCCGGAGGCGGCGACGATCAGGAATACCGCGAAGACGTGCGGCAGGCCCCAGACGATCTGGTTGGTCATGCCGGTCACGCCATGACCGTTCTCTTCCATGTAGAGCACCGCGCCGAGGCCCGCGGCGATGACGACCACATGCAGCGCCATCAGCGCCCAGAACATCGGCGAATGCGAGGACAGCCGGCGGTATTTTTCCTGCGCCATTGACGCTCTCCCAAACGCGTTGAAGTCACTTCAGATTGGCGTATTGCACACCCGGATTGAGGGCCAGGTCGGCGCGCAGTCTCGCGGTGGGTTGCTTGCGCAGCGCCTTCGAGATCTCGCTTGCGGGATCGTTGAGATCGCCGAAAATCATCGCGCCGCCTTCCTTCGCGCAAGCGCTCGACGCAGGCTGGCTGGCGCCCGGCGTCGATGCGGTCGACGCAGAGATTGCAGCCCTCGACCGTGCCCTTGCCGCGCGGCGCGCCGGTTTTCTGGTCGTCATGCGTCTCATGCACGAAGGAGCGCGCCTTGTAGGGACAGGCCATCATGCAATAGCGGCAGCCGATGCAGATGTGCTTGTCCACCAGCACGATACCGTCGGCGCGCTTGAACGAGGCGCCGGTCGGGCACACATCGACGCAAGGCGGCTTTTCGCAATGCTGGCACATCACCGGGGCCGAACGGACGATGTCTGTCCTGGGGTCTTTGAGTGTGACCTTGCGAATCCATTGCGCGTCGATTTCCGGCCGTCCCGAACTTTTCAGGCCGTTCTCCTCGTTGCAGGCCGTGACGCAGGCGTTGCATCCCGGCGGGCATTTGTTGAGGTCGATCATCAAGCCCCAGCGCACATTCGCGGAGACCGGCTCGCCCGGCGCGCGCGCCTGCGCCTCGCCTCCGCCGAAGGCGTAGAGCGTGACGCCGGGCGCCAGCAGCGTGGCCGCGAAAGCGCCAGCGCTGCGCAGAAAGCTCCGCCTTGCGGGATCGCGCTCCTTGCCCTGGTTTTTTTCCTGGCCGCAATGACAGCTCATGGCTTGCTCTCACGTAAATTGGTCTCACGCAAAAATGCCGCGAGATGCTCGGCGTCCTCGTCGCGCGAGCGGCGCGCTGGAGTCGGCGGCCTTACCCGGCGTTTCCGGCTTCGAGGCGTGGCATTCGAAACAGTCGATCTTGACCGCCGCATAGCTGTGGCACGAACGGCAGAAATGCTTTTCGCTGGCGAAGGAGACGGGCTGACCGTCCTCCCCTTTGACGGCGTGGCAGGAGACGCAACCGGCCAGGCTATATTGCGGCGTCCTTGACCCCTGATGCACGGCCTCCTTACGGTGGTCGACGAGCATCATCATGTGATAGCGGCGCATGAAGGCGGTATCCGCGACGCAATGCTCCCCCTTGCCCTTTCGGCGGGATGCGGAACGGGAACCCGTCCCGCTCCGTCCTCGGCGAGGCAAGGAGCGGTCAGCGCCACCAGAACGAGCGCCTCCCCGAGAAACTTTTTCCACGCGCGCTGCATGGGGCTACTCCCCGAGGCCCATCTGGATGTAACCGGTCGGACATACGTCCGCGCAGATGTGACAGCCGATGCATCTGGTGTAATCGGTGTAGACGTAGCGTCCGGTCGCACGCTCCTTTTTCGGCACGCGCTGCACCGCCGTCTGCGGGCAATAGATCACGCAATTGTCGCATTCGAAGCACATGCCGCAGGACATGCAGCGCTCGCCTTCCTTGCGGGCCTGTTCCTCGCTGAAGCCAACGATGCGTTCCTCGAAATCGCCCAGCACATGGGCCGCGTCGACATGCCGCTCGTCGCGGGTCGAACGCGCGACATAGGAAAAATGCCCCTTGTACAGGGCGGTATGAGGAATGATCTGCGTCGCTCCGCGATCCTCGTAATTATGGATGGCGAATTTCGCCGCCGCGGTGCCCCGTGTTTGCGTGTGATCGTAGGCCGCCGGATCGAGCCCGCGGGTGTGCAGCTCCTCCAGCAGGTTGAACTGATGCACGTCAACTTTGGGCCGCTTGTCTTCGAGCGCGCCGCCAAGGAAATGATGGATCGTTTCGGCGGCGATCCGGCCATGGCCGATCGCCGTGGTCAGCAGATGCGGGCGAATGGCGTCGCCACCGGCGAAATGCTTGTCCATGTTGCGGACCTTGTAGACGCCATCCACCGCGATGCCGCCGCGTCCGCCGTCAAGTTTTTCCAGCCCTTCGGACAGATCGGCCATCTGGCCGATTGCCGAGATGATCATGTCGCATTCGAGCACATATTCGGTGCCCTCGACCGGCTGCGGCGAAGTGCCCTTCATCACGCATTGGCACATGCGCAGGCCGATCGCCTTGCCTTCGGAGTCCAGGAGGACTTCGAGGGGCATGACGGACCCCTGGATGTCGATGCCTTCACGCTTGGCGTCCTCCCGCTCGCGCTCGGCGGCGGTCATCTTCTCGACCGGAAACAGGCTGGTCAGGACGGCGGACACGCCTTCGCGCTCCAGCGCGCCGGCGACGTCGTGCGCGGTATAGCCGAGTTCTCCGGGATTGGCCGAAGCCGCGTCATGATCGTTGCGCGTGGGTGATATGACCGAGGCGGCGCGCCACCGAGGCGACGTCGATGGAGGTGTCGCCGCCGCCGACCACGACGATCTTCCTGGCGGTCGAAAAAAGCCAGCCGCGATTGAAAATGTCGAGGAATTCGACGCCGGTGATGCAGTTCACCGCGTCGGCGCCGGGCACGGGCAAGGGCCGGCCCTTTTGCGCGCCGATCGCCCAGAACACCGCGTCATATTGCGCGTTCAGGTCGTCGATCGACAGGTCCTTGCCAATGCGCACGCCGGTCTGCACCGTGACGCCGTCGAGCGAAGTGATGCGGCCGATCTCGGCGTCCAGCATGTCGCGCGGCGTCCGGTAGCCCGGAATGCCGAAGCGCATCATGCCGCCCAGCTGGTCATGCGCTTCGTAAACGGTGACTTGATGCCCGTTCTTGCGCAGAAAATAGGCGGCGGAAAGACCGCCCGGGCCGCCGCCGACGACGGCGACCTTTTTGCCGGACAGCGCCTCGGGAACGGGCAGCGCCAGCTTGTTCGCTATCGCCCAGTCGCCGACATATTGCTCGACGCCGTTGATGCCGACGAAATCGTCGACTTCGTTGCGATTGCAACCGTCTTCGCAAGGCGCCGGACAGACGCGGCCCATCGACGCCGGAAAAGGATTGGCTTCGACCATGCGCTGAAAAGCGTATTCCTGCCAACTCATGCCAGCGACGGGCGGCTTTTCCATTCCGCGCGCGATCGCCAGCCAGCCGCGAATGTCATGGCCCGACGGACACGAGCCCTGACAGGGCGGCGCGCGATGGACATAGGTCGGGCATTTGTAGCTCTTGTCCTGCTGGAAGATCTTTTCCGTCAGATCGGGCCAGTCCCACATCGTCTCGCCCGACTTGTAGCGGCGAAAGGTGAGTTTCTTGTTCGGGGCCAATTCATTCATGTCCTGTCTCCCTGAATTTCGTTGGCCGTCGCCGTCAGCCGCGCGTATTCATCCGCCTGGGTCGATCCGGTCAGAATGATGGCGTTCGACACCATCTGATGCACGCTGACGATGGCTTCGCGATCGAAGCCGTATTGCGGCAGGACTTTCGAGAATTGCGCCTTGCAGATGGCGCAGATCGCGGCCATGTGGGTGACGCCATTCTCCTCGGCGACATCCTGGAGCGCGCGCATGCGTGGCATCGCGCCCTTGGTGCGGAGGTCCATGATATCGTCGCTCAACAGGCCGCCGCCGCCGCCGCAGCAAAAAGTCTGCTCGCGGATCGTCTCGGGCGCCATGTCGAAATAATGGTTGCAGACGGCGCGCAGCACGGCCCGCGGCAATTCGAACTGCCCGCCCGAAAAATCGCCCATGCGCGAGGCGCGCGCGACATTGCAGGAATCGTGGAAGGTCAGGCGAAATTCATCATTCTTCGACTTGTCGAATTTCAGCTTGCCCCGCTGGATCAGGTCATAGGTGAATTCGACGATGTGCTGCGGGATTGGGTAATTCTTGTCGAGGAAGTCGAAAGGTCCGGCCAGCGTATCGAGGAAGGAATAGGCGACGCGCCAGGCATGGCCGCACTCGCCGAAGATCAGGCGCTTCACGCCGAGATCGAGGGCTGCATCGCGAATGCGCAGCGAGATCTTCTGCATGTTCTCCTGCGAGCCGATGAACATGCCGAAATTGGCGGCCTCGGCCGCGTGGGTGGAGAGCGTCCAGGAGATCCCCGCCTCATGGAAAACCTTGGCATAGCCAATCAGCCCTTCCATATGTGGCGAAGCGAAGAAGTCGGCGGAGGGCGTCACCAGCAGGATATCGGCGCCCTTTTCGTCGAGCGGCAGACGGACTTTTAAGCCGGTCTCCTCCTCGATTTCCTCTTCAAGCCCTTCAAGCGTCGCGCGCAGGGCCTTGGCCGGCAGGCCGAGGTTATTGCCGACCGTGAACACCTTGCCGATGATCTCGTTGGTGTATTTCGAGCCGATGCCGATCGTGTCCATGATGTCGCGGCCGGCCATGGTGATTTCGGCCGTGTCGATGCCATAAGGGCAGAAGACCGAACAGCGCCGGCATTCCGAGCATTGATGGAAATAGCTGTACCAGTCTTCGAGCAGTTCCTTGGTCAGGTCCTCGGCGCCGACCAGCGAGGGAAAATACTTTCCCGCAAACGTGAAGTGCCGGCGATAGACTTTTCGCAGCAGGTCCTGGCGCGCGACCGGCATGTTCTTCGGGTCGCCGGTGCCGAGAAAATAATGGCATTTGTCGGTGCAGGCGCCGCATTTGACACAGGAGTCGAGATAGACGCGCAGCGCGCGGGAATTGTTGACCAGTTCGCCAAGGCGGCTGATGGCCTTGTCGTGCCAGTCGTCCACCAGTTCGCCGGGAAATCCGAGCGCCTGCATTTGGCCGGGCGACGCCTTGAAAGGCTTGGAATCGGCCATGGCGCCGCAGGCGAGGCGCGGCAATTCCATTGGATCGCCGTGGCCCTTTTCCTTGGGATTGAAGTCGCTTTTTGCTTCGGCCATTTTCGCAAATCCTCAAGCGCGACGCTGTGTCAATTCAAGCCGGGCGGGCGGAACGTGACGCCGTTCGCGGCTGTCGTCGGCCTGATTGCGCGAGGGGCTGAAAAAGACGCCCGGCGCATGAAGCAGTTTGGAGAAAGGGAAAACGACCATCAGCGTCAGGACCAGCGTCAGATGGACCAACAGCGCGGGATCGGCGGGCAGCGGACGCCAGTCAAAATAGATCAGGCCGAGGAAGAATTGCTTGACGCTGACAATGTCGGTCCGCGCCAGATATTTCATCCCCAGGCCGCTCAGGCCGATGGCGAGAAACAACGCCAGCATCAGATAGTCGGATGGCCCGCTGATATAGCGGATTCGCTCGACCAACAGGCGTCGCGCCAGCAGCGCCGACAGGCCGGCGACCATGGCGAATCCCGCGAGGATTCCCACCGGCTGGATCAACTCGATCAGCATAGGAACGGGCTGGAGGAAATAACGCAGATGGCGCAGCAACCACGATCGCCAGGGCGACATGGAACATCCAGCCGAACAGCCAGATCCACTTGTTGGCCTTGAACAGGCTTTCGAAAAACGCGACTTCGCGGAACATCCGGAGGGTCACGCCGCCTTTGGTGAGCGGCGCGGGCGTGGTCGGGATTTTCAGCGGGGCGGGCGTCGCCGCGTAGAGCCAGATGCGCCTGAAAAGGGCAACAGCCATCAGCAGCGACGCCGCGTAAAACGCCGTCGCGTAAAGTGTCGTCAGCATTGTTTCCTCCCGGTCCTGGGCTCTTCCGGCCCTTCGGACTTCAGATTTGTTGGATCAGACGCAACCGGTCGGCTTGGGCAGACCGGCGATCTTGCAGGCTTGCTTGGCGGGACCATAGGGGAACAGAGCGTAGAGCGCCTTTTGGTCGCCCCTTTCCTTGCCGTATTTCTTGGTCATTTCCTTCACCAGAATGCGGACGGCCGGCGCAATCTGATATTCTTCGTAATAGTCGCGCAGAAAGTTGACCACGACCCAATGCTCGTCAGTCATGTCGATCTGTTCCGCCTTGGCGATGACATCCGCGATATCCTTGTTCCACTGACCGATATCGGAGAGATATCCCTCTTCGTCATGCTCAGCGACCGTTCCATTCACCTGATAAGCGGACATTGTCTTCTCCACGATATTTTCTCCACTTCGTTAGCTAAAACTCAGAGCCAGGCGCAGACCCGCCTGGCGGCTGCAGCAAGATCGACGAAACCTGCGTAATCGACGAGTTCGAACTCCCTCGGCCAGATCGTCCTTGGACACGCCGCGCGCCGCGAGATCGGGACCCAAAGCATAGATGGCGCAGCTCGATTTCATTTCGGTGAGCGACTGGGCGAAGCTGCCGCCCTTGCGGGCGCCGAGCACGCCATCCTCGATCAGCAGAATGCAATCGCCCGAACTGGCGTGGTCGAGACAGCTCTTGAGCGCATTGCGCTCGTAGGGGGATTTATTGACGGTGTGCAGCGTCGACATGAATGACCTCAAAAACTCAGGATGACGTCGGAATCCGCAATCAGGCTGGCCATTTCCGCCCGGCTGATCGGGATGATCGAGGGCTTTTCGGCATAATCCTCGTTTTCGTCCTCATAGGTGATGGGCATCAGGTCATCGAGAGTCAGGCCGCGCAGGTCGAGCAATTCCTTCTCGACATAGAGCTTGCGCACCTCGAAATCGCCGAGCGCCCGATAGGTCTTGGACGAATTTTTCATGCCGACCCCGGCCGTGTCCTGGCCATTCATCAGCTGAAAGACGCCGTCATCGATGAAAGCGAGGCTGACGTCCTGGTCGAAAGCCGCGCCGATCAGCACCACTTCCAGCAATTCAAGGGCATAGATCGTGCCGACCGGCGCCTTGCGGTTGATGTAGAGAAACTTCTTGGTGGCGAGTCTTCGGTCATGTTTTCCCCTCAATCCCCGAAAACGACGAGACGATCGGCCTGTATGCCGGCCTCGATCAACTGGCCAAGGCCCGAAATGCGGAAACCAGGCGCGATATTGTCGCCGTCCTTGCCCTGCCGCTTCGCCTCATTGGCGTCGAGAATGCCGCGACGCTGCGCGGCGGCAATGCAGACCACCATGTCGAGCTTGTGCGCTTCGGCCAACTCGCTCCACATGCGCTGGATATTCCGGTCGTCCTGCGGCGGAATGCTATAGCGCGTGGCGTTGTTCACGCCATCATTATAGAAAAACACCCGAAAGATTTCGTGGCCCTTTTCGAGCGCCGCCTTGGTGAAGTGATAGGCCGAGTCCGACGCCTGATGCGTGTATGGCCCTTCGGTTACAACGATTGAAAAACGCACCGCGACCTCTCTGAGTGTATGGGAAGCGTCAGGACAAACGCCCCTCGCGCGCGAGGGGCGTCGCCGCATCAGAAGTGAACGTGCGCGGACTGGTTCATGGTCTTGCGCGCGCCAACCCAGGTGTCGAGATGGTGCTTGGTGAAGGCGAAGCCAGTCATTTCGAAGAAGCGCGGCCAGCCGATGCGCTCGATCCACTCGCCCATGCGCTCGTAATCCCTGGCGTTGTCCTTGTAGGCATAGAGGATGGTTTTCACGACCTCTTCGACCTCGGGCCAGCGCGGCGGATTGTTCGGCAGATTGGCGACCACCAGCTTGTGGAAGGTCGGCTTGGAGCGCGCATTGGAATGCTTGCCGCCAACCCAGATCGCGATCTTGGTCGAATCGGCGCCATTGATCTGCATCGGCGGGCAAGGCGGATAACAGGCGCCGCAGCACACGCATTTCTGCTCGTCGACCTCGAGCGACGGCTTGCCGTCGACCATGGCCGGGCGGATGGCCGCCACCGGACACCGCGCCACGACGGCCGGACGTTCGCAGACCTTGGCGACCAGATCGTGGTTGATCTTGGGCGGCTTGGTATATTGCACGTTGATCGAAATATCGCCCTGACCGCCGCAATTGATCTGGCAGCAGGAGGTGGTGATGCGCACGCGGTTGGGCATTTCTTCCTTGATGAATTCCTGATGCATCATGTCCATCAGGCTTTTCACCACGCCGGAAGCGTCGGTGCCGGGAATGTCGCAATGCAGCCAGCCCTGGGTGTGCGAAATCATCGACACCGAGTTGCCGGTGCCGCCGATCGGGAACCCCGCGGCGCCAAAAGCGTCGACCAGCCCCTGCACCTTGCTTTGGTCCGCCACCATGAACTCCATGTTGGAGCGCGTGGTGAAACGCACATGGCCTTCGCCGAAACGGTCGGCGATGTCGCAGAGTTTGCGGATCGTGAACACGTCCATCTGGCGCTGGGTGCCGGCGCGCACCGTCCAGATCTCGTCGCCGCTCTTGGCGACATGATGCAAAACGCCGGGACGCGGGCGGTCATGCCAGGCCCAGGCGCCGTAATTCTTGACCATCAGCGGATGCATATACTGGAATGGATCCGGGACGCCGGATTCGACGGGACGGCGCGGCGCGGCGACGCTATTCATGAAACTCTCCCTGCAATTATTCTTGGATCGTTTGTGAACCGGCCCCAAAGGCGGCTGACGCCCTGAGCCGACGCTTTCAGTCGGCCGCGACGTTCAGCCCGGCTTCGCGCGCCTTGCGCTCGAAGTATTTCGCCGCTTCGTCGTCGAAATCATCGGTGCGGACATAGCTCGACGTGCGCGGGTGATTGACCATGTTCGGGTCCGGTTCGAGGCCGACCGCCTCCAGGAAGAAGGGCAACCCGATGCGGTCGATGGTCTCGCCGATGCGTTCGTGCTCCAGCGCATTGTCGGCGAAGAATTCGAGCAGGTTGCGCGCGAAGGCCACCAGTTTCTCGTAATCCTCGTCCGTTTCCAGCTTGATGAAGGGAACCATCATCGTGCCCATCAAGTCGCCAACCTTGAGCGAGCGCTTGCCGCCGATCAGGATCGAGGCGCCCTTGTCGTCGCCGGGCGCCAGCGCCTTGTTCATCACATTGAGGCAATGCATGCAGCGCACGCAGGACTTGTTGTCGACGTCGAGCGTGTCGTCGTCGTTCAGGCTCAACGCCCGGGTCGGACACCGGGTGATGACCTGGTCGATGGTGTATTTGCGGCCGACGCGGGCCACATAAGCCTTTACCTCTTCCTGGTTGACCTTCATGTCGTCGCGCCAGGTGCCAATGACGGCGAAATCGGCGCGATGGATGGCGTTCACGCAATCATTGCCGCAGCCGGAGAATTTGAACTTGAACTTGTAGGGCAGCGCCGGACGATGCATCTCGTCCAGGAATTCGTTGATGACCGAGCGATGCGCTTTCACTTCGTCATAGCAGGACATTTCGCAGCGCGCGTGACCGACGCAGCTCATCGACGTGCGCAGCGCAGGCCCGGCGCCGCCGAGATCGAAACCGACCTCGTTGAATTCGTCGAAGGCCTTCTGCACGTTTTCCGACGAGCAGCCCTGAAACATGATGTCGCCGCTTTGGCCGTGGAAGGCGATCAGTCCGGAGCCATGACGCTCCCAAATGTCGCAGAGCTGGCGCAACACGTCGGTGTTGTAATGCATCCCGGCGGGCGGCTGGACGCGCAGGGTATGGAACTCTTTCGACGCGGGATATTGGTCGGCAACCTCGGAAAAGCGCGGAATGACGCCGCCGCCGTAGCCGAAGACGGAAACCGTGCCGCCCTTCCAGAAGCCCTTGCGCTCTTCGTAAGAATGTTCGAGCTGACCGAGAAGGTCGTTCATCATCGGCGCATATTGCGCGTCGGCATTGTCGCGCAGACGCTTCAGGCCCGTGACGAAACTCGGCCAAGGCCCAGTTTCGAGCTGGTCGAGCATGGGTGTCGGATGCTGGGCAGCTTCGGCGCGATCCGAATGAGACTCGTCGTGCGACATGGTTCCTCCCTCCTGGCTGACACGCGCAAAAGGTCGCGTGGCCGATGTTCCCTGCAGCTTCAGCAGAAGCGGCTTTTCCCTGAAGCCGAGACAGGCGCTGTTTTTTTAAGTCCGCGCCGGGCCTCGATTATTTTTGATTTGTGCTAGAATAGCAGAAAGTGCGAATATAAGAATAGATAAATTACGCGCGGAATGAAATTCTTCTAACTCTCCTGAAAAAAGGAGGTAAATCAATGCGTTACGGGGCAGGAAATCCAGCTTGTGGCGCCTTTCGGCGCACCCTCGAGCGCCCCTGGCGACGACCATTTCCATCTCGAAGGCGAGGACGCCTACCGCCGCTGGAGGGATAAGAAGCTCAGCCAATATGAGGCGACGGTCGACGATCTGATGGTGACCATCGCCAATCCCGCCTGCCCCTCGCCGGCGGAGCGCGCCGCGGTGATGGCGCGAATCGAAACGGCCAACATGGCGCTCTACCGGACGCCTGCCGAAAGCGACGGGCGACGACGCGACCGACGCCCTTCTGCTGGGGCTTGGCCGGTCCTTCGGCCTTAGGGCGCTGGAAGACCATCGGTCGGCAAATCGCAATGGCGTGGTGCGAATCGAAATCGCCGACAGCGGCGGCCGGGCCGGCTATATCCCTTATACGGACCGGCCGATCTCCTGGCATACCGACGGCTATTATAATTTCCACGGGCCCGCGCATTGCGTCCAGGCAATGATCCTGCATTGCGGGCGCGCGGCGGCCGAGGGCGGCGAGAATTGCGTGCTTGACCACGAGATCGCCTATCTGCGCCTGCGCGACCGCGATCCCGCGCGCCTTGAGCCTGCTCATGCATCCACAGGCCATGACGATTCCCGAAAGCGTCGAGGACAATGGGCGGGTGCGGCCGGAAAATATCGGGCCGGTCTTCCATATTGTCTCTGGCGGGCCCTCTAAAGCCTTGGCCATGCGCTATTCCGCGCGGAAAAAATTCATCTCCTTCCGGGACGCCGCCACCAGGGCGGCCGCCGACCTCCTGCTCGACCTGATCGAATCGGAGCCTTTGACCCGGCGCGTCCGGCTCGAAGCCGGCCAGGGGTTGATCTGCAACAACGTCCTCCACGACCGCAGCGCCTTCACCGACCGGGCCGATTCAGCGCGCCGGCTCTATCGCATCCGCTTCCATGGGCGCGTCGGCGCGTTGATGATTGATCGGTACATTCGATTGTAACGATTAAATTAATGCGTTGGATCGGTTCTCGAGAAGCGCCGATATATCCCGGATCATATTTGGAGATCTTTTCATGGCGAACGCTGCTGCCCCCGTTGCGGGGACGCGTCAATAATCATCCCATTCTCGGCCTGGCGCCGGGCCTCGCCCTGACCGCGGGCATAACCCTGGCCGCCTACGCCCTGCGTTACATTCCCGGCGTGGACAAGCTCAGCCCGATGATCCTGGCGATCCTGATCGGCGCGGCCATTCACAACACGATGGGCAACCCGGCGGCGATGGTCGCGGGCATTAATTTCTCGCTGCGCCGCATCCTGCGCTTCTCGATCGTCCTGATCGGCCTGCAGATCACCGCCCAGCAGGCGGCCGAAGTCGGCTTCGGCGGCATCGCCATTATCGCCACCGGCCTCCTGTCCACGCTCGCCGCCACCATGCTGATGGGCCGCCTGCTCGGCGTCAGGAGCGGGCTGGCGCTGCTGATCGGCGTTGGCACCTCCATCTGCGGCGCCTCGGCGATCGTCGCCGCCAAGACCGCCGTGGCCGGCGAGGATGACGACGCGGCCTATGCGGTGGCCGGCGTCACCCTGTTCGGCACCATTGCCATGTTCCTCTACCCCTCGCTGCAGGGCGTGCTGCATCTCAGCAATTCGGCCTATGGCCTGTGGGTGGGCTCCTCCGTGCACGAAGTCGCGCAGGCGGTGTTCGCTTCCGCCCAGGGCGGCCCCGAATCCCTTTACATCGGCACCATCGCCAAGCTGACCCGCGTCGCCATGATGGCGCCGGTGATCATCCTTCTGGGCGAGTTGAGTGTGCGCTTCGGCTTCGCCGGCGAGGGCGCCCGCGGCAAGCCGCCGTTTCCCTGGTTCCTGGTCGCGTTCCTGGCCATGGCCGGGCTTAACAGCGTCATCGCCATTCCCCATAGCGTGAGCGATCCGATCCGGATGGCGACAACCTTCCTGCTCTCCATGGCCATGGCCGCGATGGGCCTGCACACCAATCTGCGGCATGTCTTCTCGGCCGGAATCAAGCCGCTGGCGCTTGGGCTCTTCGCCTCGGCTTTCATCAGCCTGCTGGTCCTTGCCCTGGTGAAAATGACCACATGAACCCGAACCGGCAAAAGTGATGTCCAACCTCCCGGCAATTGGTTCGCAGGCAGACCGTTTCCCTGATTATAATCCCTTGCGCCGCGTCAGGCCCGTCTTCCGCGAGCCTGCCGCCGCATCGGAGCCACCTCCGGAAAGGTCTCGCTTGACGCTTGAACAATTGCGCATATTCGTCGCTGTCGCCGAGCGCGAGCATATGACCCATGCGGCGCAGGCGCTGAACCTGACGCAATCGGCGACGAGTTCGGCCATCGCCGCCCTCGAAGGACGACATGGCGTGCGGCTGTTCGACCGTCTTGGCCGCCGGATTGCGCTGACCGCCGCAGGAAAAATATTCCTCGGCGAAGCCAAGGCGCTGCTTGCGCAGAGCTGGGCGGCCGAACGCGCCCTCGCCGACCTCGCCGGCCTGAAGACCGGCGCCGTTTCGCTGGCGGCGAGCCAGACCATCGGCAATTACTGGCTGCCGCCGCGATTGAAGATTTTCGCCGAAACCTATCCCGGCCTGTCGATCAAGCTCACGATCGGCAATACCGAGAGCGTCGCCGCCATGGCCAGCGCGGGCGAAATCGATCTCGGCTTCGCCGAGGGCGACGTTGAGGGAACCTCACTTTCCATCAGTTCGATCGGCGAGGACGAGTTGGTCGTCGTCGCCGCGCCCGACCTCCTGGAAAAACTGCGCGGCGCGGATCCCAACTGGCTCGCCGCGGCGCCCTGGGTGGCGCGTGAACAAGGCTCCGGCACCCGCGTCGCTTTCGAGGCGGCGCTGAAAAATTTCGGCGTCGGCTCCGTCAGCCGGCGCATCTTGCTCGAACTGCCTTCCAATGAGGCCGTGGGCTCTGCGGTCGCGGCCGGCGCGGGGCTGGCGGTGATGTCGCGTCTGGTCGTCCACGCGGCGATCGCATCCGGCGCGCTGGTCGTGGCGCCGCTAGAGCTGCCGCCGCGGCGGTTCTTTCTTTTGCGTCACCGCGAACGCTACCAGCCGCTCGCCTCGCAGGCGCTGATTCGGATGATCGAAAACGAAAGGTCCGGTTCATGTGCTTGAAATGATTTGGCAACCGCAAAAATTTGCGCAGGCACAATGCGGAGTTTCCAAACAGGATGCAGTCTCTCGGTGCTTTTTGCGCATAAGCCGCATTCGGGCGCCCGTTATCGAAGCTTGTTGTTAAGGGCAGACCATGGCCAGCATCAGTGATCTCATCATCGCCCATCCTGAAGTCACCAGTTTTGTCGAGCTTGAAAATCTGGTTGTCGAGGCGGCGCGCCAGGGCGAAATCCATCTCTATTTCGACATCAAGCCGGAATATCCGGACACGCCACGCAAATGGGAGCAACAGCTCGAACTGGCCTTCTACCGCGCTGAAAGCACGCGCAGATGACGGCGACCGAACGACGCGAGCTGGCGCAGATCGAGGCTCCCTATGGCCGGCGGGTGAGGTTGGACGAACTCGTCCACGAAAGCGGCATGAAGATGCTGCGCGTGACAATCCGCGAAGGATCCCGCTTTACCATTCTCGAAATCGACGCGCCTACGGCCGCGCAATGGGGCGACGCCATGAGACAATGGTCGGACGACAACGACCGACTTCGGTAAAAAGGATTGATTAGCCGATATGAATAAACGAATATAGTGATGAAGAAGTCGAAAGCGCGGTTCTAAAATCATAAGCGCTCGATGAACATGGGAGGAAGGCTATGGCTGAGATCGTCATCATGGGCGCGGGACTGGGCGGCGCCATCATGGCATATGAAATGAAGGACCAGATGCGGCCGGAGGACCGGCTCACGGTCGTCACCAAGGATCCCATCTACCATTTCGTGCCCTCCAATCCCTGGGTCGCCGTTGGCTGGCGCACGCGTGAAGAGGTGCAGGTTGATCTGGCGCCGGTCATGGCCAAGCGCGGCATCGACTTCAAGGCGGTTCCGGTCGCCAAGCTCGATCCCGAGGCCAACCGCCTTGAATTGGAAGACGGCTCCATCGTCCCCTATGATTATCTCATCATCGCCACCGGCCCGGAACTGGCCTTTGATGAAATCGAGGGTTTTGGCCCGAATGGCTTCACCGAATCCGTCTGCCATGTCGATCACGCGCTGAAGGCATCGGTGAGTTTCGAGGAATTTTGCAAGAATCCCAAGCCGATCGTCACCGGCGCCGTCCAGGGCGCCTCCTGCTTCGGTCCGGCCTATGAATTCACCTTTATTCTCGACACCGAATTGCGCCGGCGCAAGATTCGGGATCAGGTGCCGATGACCTTCGTGACGTCCGAACCCTATATCGGCCATCTCGGGCTCGACGGCGTCGGCGACACCAAGGGTCTGCTCGAAAGCGCCATGCGCGACAAATACATCAAATGGTTCACCAGTTCGCGCGTGACGAAAGTCGAAAGCGGCAAGCTGACGATCGAAGAAGTCGCCGACGATGGCTCGGTGAAGGCGACCCGCGAATTGCCTTTCGGCTTCTCCATGATGCTGCCAGCCTTTCGCGGCATCAAGCCCTTGCGCGGCATTGACGGACTGGTCAATCCGCGCGGCTTCGTGATCGTCGACAAGCACCAGCAGAATCCCAAATTCAAGAATATCTTCTCGGTCGGCGTCTGCGTCGCCATCCCGCCGATGGGTCCGACGCCCGTGCCCTGCGGCGTGCCGAAAACCGGCTTCATGATCGAATCCATGGTCACCGCCACGGCGATGAACATTGGCCAGATTCTGCGTGGCAAGGCGCCAAATCATCAGGGCACATGGAACGCGGTCTGCCTCGCGGACTTCGGCGATTCAGGCATCGCCTTCGTCGCTCAGCCGCAGATACCGCCGCGCAACGTCAACTGGTCATCGCAGGGCAAGTGGGTTCACGCCGCCAAGATCGGCTTCGAAAAATATTTCATCCGCAAAATACGCAAGGGCGAAAGCGAGCCTTTCTACGAACAGGCGGCCATGAGCATGCTGGGCATTGGCAAGCTCAAGAAAGTCATCACCGACTGAGGGTGGCGCCGGCCACGCGGCTTTTCATGCGCCCGAAGGGATGAGGGTGCGGGACATGGTCTCGCGACCCGGCGCCCTCGCTTTGTTTCCAACGCGGGTTCCATAGCCAGTGACAAAAATCGGGAGAGAGTAATGAGCGAAACGGATCAAACGGCAGCAATGCCAAGAGCATGACGATCATCGTCACCAAGGGATCCCTCGACTGGGCCTATCCGCCCTTCATCCTCGGCACCACAGCAGCGGCCATGGGCGTCGACGTCACCATGTTTTTCACCTTTTACGGCCTCGAATTGCTCAAGAAGAAGCTCGACCTTCAGGTGACCGCGCTCGGCAACGCCGCGATGAAAATGCCGCTGGCCGGCATGCATATGTCGATGCCCAATATCGTCAACATGCTGCCCGGCGTCGACGCCGGCGCGACTGTGATGATGAAAAACCTGATCAAGAAAAAGGGCGTCGCCTCGATCGAGGAACTGCGCGAGGCGGCGATCGAAGCCGAGATCAAGATCATCGCCTGCCAGATGACGCTCGATCTCTTTGAATACAACAAATCGGACCTGATCGACGGCGTCGCGCTCGGCGGCGCTGCGACCTATATGGAAAAGGCGCTGAAATCCGACATCAACCTGTTCATCTGAAACCAGCTCAAGGAAAGTCAAACTCATGGCTGACAAGACACTCGACGCCAAAGGTCTCAACTGCCCGCTTCCCATCCTGCGCGCCAAGAAGACTCTGAAGGACGTTCCCGCCGGCGGCACGCTGGAGGTTCTGGCCACCGATCCCGGCTCCGTCGCCGATTTCGCCGCCTTCTGCCGCACCACCGGCAATGAGCTGGTCGAATCCACCGCCGACAATGGCGTCTATCGTTTCCTGATCAAGCACGTCGCCTAGCTGGCCCGATTTTGCGCGGCGGTTCATAAAACAAGAAACTAGAGCCCCGACCCGATTCAATCGGATCGGAAGAGGCTCTAGCGCCCCAAGAGGACGAGGGCGCCGCGAAACACCACATAACAGCCGACCCCGGCGACGAGGACGGCGAAGACTTTCGACAAGGCCTGTTTACGAACTGACAAATGCGCCGCCAGCGAGCCGCCACCGAGGCCGCCGGCCACGCCGCCCGCCAGCAGGAAACCGGCGATGCGCCAGTCGATCATGCCGGAAAAGGCGTAATTCGCCGCCGTCGTCGCGCCAAAGGCCGTGACCGACACGAGTGAGGAGCCAATGGCGGACAGAATCGACATCCCGGTCGCCGCCAGAATGCCGGGCACGACCAGAAAGCCGCCGCCAATGCCGAAAAAACCGGAGAGCAGGCCAACGCCCAGCCCGTAAAGCACCAGCAAAGGCAGCATTTTTGGCGCCGTCTTGGCGTTCAGTTCGATCTCGCAGCCGTGCTCCGCGGGTTTCTTGAAGAACATCTGGGCCGCGATGACGATCATCAGCATGCCGAAAAGCAACAGGAGTTTCTGACCATCGAATTGTTTTCCGAGAGTCGAACCCAGGATGGCGCCCAAGACGCCCGACGCGGCGAACACCGAGGCGCAGCGCCATTTCACATGACCCGCGCGCGCATGGCCAAGCAGATTGACCAGCGCATTGGCTGCGACCGCCAGCGCGCTCGTTCCAATGGCGATATGAACGTCGGTAACGCCAACGAAATAGACCAGCAAGGGCGCGGCGAACACTGAGCCGCCGCCGCCGATCAAGCCGAGAACAAAGCCGACCAGCACGCCCGAAAGCAAAGCCAGCACATCCATCGACAGGCCCATGACATTCATCTCCAAATTCGCGCCAGGGCCAGGAGCCGCATCGGATGTGTATATAGCAATTTACGAATGCACTGTCCGCGATTTATCTGGCGGGCAAGCCGGCAAATCCCGCTGGACCCGCCCACGCCCACAACGCCGAGGGAGAAGCATGACATGGACAAGGCGCATTGGCCGACCGAAATCAAGCTGACAGAACAGGGCAAAATGCTGCGCGTCGATTTCGAAACGGGGGAGAGTTTTGAGTTGTCGTCCGAATTTTTGCGCGTCGTCAGCCCGAGCGCCGAAGTCCAGGGACATTCACCGGAACAGAAGAAGACGGTCGCCGGAAAACGCGACGTGGCTGTGCTGGCCGTGGAGCCGGTCGGCAATTACGCGGTGCAGATCGCTTTCGACGATCGGCACGCCAGCGGAATTTACACTTGGGATTACCTCTATGAGATCGGCGCCCGGCGCGATCGCCTCTGGACGGATTATCTGGACGAACTCAAGTCCAAAGGCTTGTCACGCTGAGGAGTCGCTTTTTAGCTCTTGCGCTTCGCCTTGGGCTTTTTGCAAAACACCTGATAGACGGCTTGTAGTATGACGCGCACGTCTTCATTGGCGAGGCTGTAATAGATCGTCTGGCCGTCTCGACGCGTGGCGACCATACCGTCGAGACGCAGACGCGCGAGGTGCTGCGACACCGTCGATTGCCGCTGCGCCAGCAATGTTTCGAGATCGCCGACCGATTTTTCACCCTCGGCCAGAATGCAGAGGATCATCAGCCGAGACTCCTGCGCCACCGACTTCAGGAAGGCGGTTGCGTCTTGAGCATTGACCACCATCTGCTCAAGCGGCTTTGAGGCGCCGATGTTTTTCAGTTTGGGAAAGGTCATGATAAGCTCGTTCGCACCTGCACAATTGCTCATTGAGAGATATTACCAGTGCGACACGAACGTAAAGAGTACGAGCGATCTTTTTTTTAGTATATCCTAATATTATGATATTTATGGCCTTTTTCCACACAAAACCAAATATTCCGCCTCTTGACGCAGGCCGGCCGCACCGCTGATCGGACTTCGGTCGGCCGATTCGCCTTTGGTGCGTCGCAACCGGACAAAGACGAGCGCCGAAATAGCAGCGCCAGTCCGGCTGTTTTCATGCGGGGTCTACGGCGATGGTGGCGACGACATTGCCTTCGCTGCAATGCAAATCCGCGGTGAAGCGCCGGGCAAGGTTTTGCATCGCAAGGTTATCGGCCATGATCTCAAGGTCCAGATGGCTGATGCCGCGACGCTTTGCCTCGTCAAGCATCAGACCCATGATCGCTCCGCCAAGGCCGCGCCGTCGCCATTCACGTTCGACGCTGAAAGCCAGTTCTCCCCGCGTGGGATCATCTGCGTCGGGCAGAAGTTCGCCGGCGCCGCGTATCTCGCCTTGGCTCTCGCAAGCGATGACAAATCGCCCGTCACTCACGGCGGCGCCAGCGTGCAAAGCCAGCAAGTAATCGGGTGGGTCGCCGAAAAACCGAAACCGCCGATCTTCGGGATCGAGTCGCATGAGATGGTCGCAATAAAGGTCGCCATCCGCCGATCCGAGACGCACGGCTTTCCACGATAAATCGCCTGTGTTGAACATTGATATATCTCACCAATTTTCGAATCCAGCGGGCTGAAGTCTTCGCTGAATAAACACGATCCGCTCTTGCTGCATAGCACAATTGCAAACGCAACTCATCGATTGCAACGATTTAACTGTGGCCGGAATGTTTCACCAAGTAAAAAACGGATGTTTATGCTGTAAAACGCTTTTCGCAAATTCATTCGTATATGATGATAGACACCACGGCGCCTGCGGCAAAAAAAATGCAAAAGAGGCGCGTCGAAAAAGGGATGGGAAACATGACTTCGACTTACAGGCGCGCCTTATACGCCGGATTGAGCACGCTGGCCTTGAGCGCAGGCGCCGTCAACTCGGCGAAGGCGACGGAAGGATATTTCGTCGAAGGTGTGAGCCCCCGCGAGCAGGCGCTCGGCGGCGCCGGTTCCGCCAACCCGGCCGATGCGCTGACCATCGCCAATAACCCCGCTGGTTTGGTCGATGTCGGCCATCAGATCAACATCGACATGTCCCTGTTCAATCCAAATCGCGAATATAGCACCAGCAATGCTCCGGGCTTTGTCGCGCCCGGCGCGGTCCACTCCTTCCGCGATTTGTTCCCCATCCCGGCCCTTGGCTATTCCGTGCCGCTGAACGCGGATCAGGCCATCGGCGCTTCGATAACCGCCAACGGCGGCATGAACACGACCTATGCCGGCAACACCCCAAACCCGAATTGCGCCTTTTTGGGCAGCCGCGCCGAATACAAGCGCATCAAGAAACTGTTGAAGCTCGTAAGCCAGATCAATGAAGAGATCGTGAGGGTTCACGTGGCTGAGAAGCGCCATAATGCGAAGACCAGGGCATCTTTGAAGATTATGGGGGGCGGGAGCCGGGAATGATGAAACTTGCCGAAGCCATGGCAGTACTGGAGTTGAAGGATCAGCAGATCGCCTCGCTTGTCCAGCAGAACGAGAAACTGGTCGGCCAGGTCGCGGGGTTGCAGCACCAGATCGAGCAGTTGCAGAGGCGTCTGTACGGGCCGAGAAGCGAGCGTTACGAGGCCGGCCAGTCCTGTACATGGATGGCGTCCCCAAAAACAGCCAGGTTGAGGAACTGCCCGCCCCGCTGTTCCGATGCTGCTTGTTCATCTGGTTCCAAATATTGTTCTTGGTATCATTGTCGTGGGATTATTCTCTTCTCAACTTTCTGCCACTTCGGGCAATCTGAACGGCATTGCGACGATTTTCGCAAGCGATATTTACGAGAGCATCCTCAATAAGAAAGCGAGTCAAAAACATGTGATTATCGTTGCGCGATTGGTTACGGTGCTTGCAGGCATAGCGATGATCGCCTTTGCGTATTGCGTCCCGCTGCTGGGAGGTGCCGTGAACGCTTACCTGACGGTTATCGCTATTATGAATATGCCTCTTTTTGTCATAACTGTTGTCTATGGTCTATTGTGGAAAAGAGCAAATTGGCAAGGTGCTTTTGCCGGATATTTTTCCGGTTTGATTGCCGGTGTGTGCGCACAGTTTCTTTTTAATGTAGATTTTAACATCACCACGTACATCTCGGGCGGAACAGCGCTGATTGTTACACCGCTAGTGAGCTTGTTCACCGTTCAGACGAATAAAGAAAGTGTCGAGCAAATCTGGAAAGCGAAAAAAATCAGCGATGAGGAGATCAGTACCAATGACATCTACAACATCATACCAAAGACACTGCGGGGTAAATTAAGCCTTTCGGTATTCGGCGTTGGGTTTTTAATTTTCCTGGCCGGTGTTATCCTGGGGAGCAAAGGATTGGAGGTCGCTTCGGTCTTGAGCGTTGGAGGTATGATCCTATATTTTGTCGGTGGATTATTAAGGACCTACACAGATTAGCTATAACTGAAAATGGAATTACAGATCCAGACATACGCAATCATGAATCAAGATATGTTGGCTCAATAAAGCGCGCTGATGTTTTCGTCCAAATCAAAAATATTGTTCAATGCATTGTTCATCGTGATGTTAGATTTAGCCTGTGCGATCGTTGTTGCCCAGAACAACAAAATAATCAAAGTGGAAGGTAAAGAAATACGCATCGAATTTGACAGGCATTTATACTGCAGAGTCGTTTCATATCTCAATGGGCAGCAAAAAATATTAGGTAAGTTCAATCCTTCGGAATACGTGGAAGCGGACGGCCGTGATATCAAGAATTTTAAGTTTGAAGGATACAAATGCTTTGACTTTGAAGATACGATCGGGGCGGGAAAAAAATTTGAAATTCGTTCTTCCGCCCCGAATCTTTCAAAAATGTTGACAATAAAGAGCTATAATAACTTTCCAACAATGCTGTGTACGCAGGTGAGATATACGAACGTAGGAAAATCAAACCTAAAGATTACTTGCTGGACCAATAATGATTATCAGTTTTCAGCCGTACCTCGAAATGATACTACGCCATTGTTCTGGGCTTATCTGCCGGGATCGTATGGCTGGTCAAATGATTGGATACAACCGCTCAATGAAGGCTTTGAAAGGAAGAACTATCTGGGAATGAACTGGGTGGATTACGGTGGAGGGACTCCCGTCTTGGATATATGGAGGCAGGATGTCGGAATGGCAATAGGCAACGTAGAACGCTCTCCGAAGATTGTCAGCTATCCGGTATCTATGAAGACAAAAAACTATGTTACCATGTCTACAACGTATGAAAATCCATTTGACTTAAAGCCGGGGGAGAGCTTCACAACATTCAATACCTTTGTGTCGGTTCATCAAGGGGACTGTTTCCAAGCCTTGCGTTGCTACAGCGATTTTATGGTCGGTCAAGGAGTTAAATTTAAGGAACCGCCAAAAGGAGCATATCAACCAATTTGGTGCGGTTGGGGATATGAGAAGGATTTTACTCCGGGGGAATTTTACGGCACGTTTCCGGAAATCAAAAAATTAGGCCTCGAATGGATTGTGCTTGATGACGGATGGCATTCAGGGTTGGGAGATTATAAGCTTGATAAAAAGAAATTTCCCCGTGGTGACGCCAGCATGAAAGAGCTGGTAGACAGCATCCATTCAATCGGAGCGAAGGCGAAACTGTGGTGGAACCCATTGGCGGTAGCTCCGTCGACCGAAATGTTCCAGGAACATCCGGAAGATCTTTTATTAAATAAAGACGGTTCACCCGTTTATATTCAGTACTGGAGATCCTTCTTCCTATGCCCGGCTTGCACCGCAGTCCGGGATTACGCGCGTAGTTTTGTGACAAAGGCGCTGAAAGTATGGGGCTTTGACGGCTTGAAAATGGATGGGAACAATCTTAATACCGTCCCGCCATGTTACAACCCCGAGCACCATCATTCTCGTCCAGAGGAGTCGACAGAAGGGCTTCCGGAATTCTTTAAGATGATTTACGAAACAGCGCTTAACATTAATCCGGAGGCTGTCATAGAGATCTGTCCCTGCGGAACCAATTATTCATTCTATATATTGCCCTTCATGAATCAATCGGTAGCTTCAGACCCCCAGAACTCATGGCAGATTAGACAAAAGGGAAAAGTCCTTAAAGCGCTTTCCGGATCAAAAGTTGTGTTCTATGGGGACCATGTTGAATTAAGCGATGGCGGAAATGATTTTGCTTCCACGATCGGGATTGGAGGAGTACCAGGTACAAAATTTGTTTGGCCTGATAGTGTCCATAGAAAATTAGACGGAGATGTCGGGCTAACGCCAAAAAAGGAAGAGATGTGGGCTAAGTGGATTACCATATACAAAGAAAACACGTTATCAGAGGGCATCTATCGCGGGGATCTCTATGATATAGGATACGACCGTCCGGAGACACACACGATACAAAAGGGAGATACAATGTACTATTCTTTCTATGATTCAACCTTTACCGGAACGATAGAGCTTCGTGGTTTAAAAGAACGTAGCTATGAGATTTTCGATTATGTCGATGGCAAATATTTAGACAGGGTAAAGGGACCGTTGGCAACGTTGACTGCAAATTTTAAAAAATATCTTCTAATAAAAGCTGTACCTCGTTAAGCTTTGAATTCTTTAACAGAATAAGGAATACTATGAATACGCCGAAAGTTGGATTTATTACTTATGGAGTTCATAAGGATGGCCTTCTCGATCCGATGGGCACCCATTCATTAATAGTGAGCTCATAAAAAATGCCAAACTGTCTTTACGGAGTGAAGGCGTGGAATTGGTTGAGCATGACACCATCATTGCTTCAAAGAAAGAAGCAAAAGAATGTCTCTCTAAATTTAGAAAAATGGACGATATAGACGCCATTGTTTTGTTTTCAGGCACGTGGGTCTGGGCAGCGCATTTAATCGCTGCGATTCGGGAGTTCGCCAAAACTGGAAAGGGCATAGTACTCTGGACGAATCCGGGCTCACAAGGTTGGCGGCCGGTTGGCGGATTAGTCATGCATGGAGCACTCAAAGAAATCGGCATCAATCATCGTTTTGTCTACGGTGGCTATGACGATCCGAAGGAGGTGCATAAAATTGTTTCTTACTGCAGGGCCAGTCATGAAAAGAATATTTTAAACTTGAGCACCATTGGCGTTTTTGGCGGGCGCGGGATGGGGCAGACATGCGGTGTTGCCGATCCCTCTCAATGGATGAAAGTATTTGGTGTCGATATTGACTCCCGGGATACGACGGAGCTGATAACTACTGCGAATAAAATTACTGCTGACGAGGTCGAAGAAGCCAGGAAAAAGATTCAGCCATTTTTCGCGGTTTCCCTCCCGAAGAATGAAATTGCCGAACGGTCCATTCGATTATATCTGGCAATTAAGAAAATGATAAAAAAGGAAGGCTGGGAGTTTTACACTATTCAATCCTTTCCGGGTTTAGGAGACGATTATACAGCCACTTGCTTTGCGCAGAGTATGATTCTCAACGATAAAATTGGAACGTCCACCCTCAGTGATTTTAATACTGCAATGACCGTAAAACTTATCACTGATTTGAGCAATGAACCGGTATACTATGGCGATTTGCAGCACATCGATAAGTCCAATAACGAAATAAAAATAATCGGTGACGGTGCGTGCCCGCCTTCTCTTAGCCGGTAAGTTAGGTCCCGCAGTATTTGCAGAGCATGGCATTCCTACTGAAGGTGCGGCAGGAGGGTTATCCATTAAACTGGTCGTAAACCAGGAGAGGGAGTCTTGGCAAGGTTAGGGCGCAATAACGGTGAATTTGAAATGGCGGTAACTCGCTGCTCAATTCACGAACCACCGGCAGAGAAATTGCTGAAGCGCCAAGAAGAATGCGGTATTCCTTTCTGGCCCCATGCTTTTGTGACCGCTCATTGCAATATAGAGAAGCTCGTAGAAGCCTGGAATAATGAATATGCCGTCCTCGGTTATGGCAGTCATCTGTACGAAGAATTATTAGATTTCTGTCAGCTTACAGGAATAAGAACAATAGAACTGTAGCATGAGACCGATTCATCGCGTCGCCGAAGTCGGCAATATTGTAGACGAAGATCGGCAAATAAGACAATACGTTCGCTGAATAAAATCAAAGGTTCAAACAAATAGATAGCGTAAGAATGGGAGATATCAATGAAAGAAAAATTTGAGTTCGGCCCGTGGCTGGTCGAGTTTACGCCTGAAGATGGTGCTCGCCTGGATCGCTTGAGCTATAATCATTATGACCTCATTACTACTTCACCCGAGTCTTTTCGCAAACCGAGCTCCGATTATGGAGAATATGAAAACCGGCCGGTCTATGGCTACGATGATTGTTTCCCATCTGTAGAAACGTGTCCCTTCCCGGGACTCCAATGGAAAATCCCCGATCATGGCGAAATCTGCTGGCTGAAATGGGATTTTGAGAGAGATGGTAACACGCTGAGGTTTTTTACAAAAAGTAAAGTATTGCCGGTGCATTTTAAGCGCGAGATGATTTTTTCGGAAAGCGGTATTACCTGGAACTTTGAAGTTTATAATAGAGGAAATGAACAATTACCGTTTCAACACGTAATGCACCCGCTTATGAAATTAACGGAAATCTCCAACGTGCATTTTCCCTGTTTTCAAACAGCATATAATAAATCGCGTGAAGAGAATCTCAAACTAAAAAATCCTAAGGAAATTCAAGATTATTTATTTAAGCAGCCTAAGGGTACGGCAAATATGTTGTTCCTTAAAAGAATTGAGGATGGGGAAATGAGTTGCACGTTCGCCAACGCCGCGCTGCTGGCCCGGCGAATGGTCGAGCGCGGCGTGCGCTTTGGTCCAGGATCTAAATCACAACAATTGGGACAACCATGCGAAACGTGGCCGGCCGGCTGCCCAGCCAGTGCCGCGACGTTGACCAGAGCCTGTTGGGGACTGATCCACGATTTTGAAGTGTGCGGGCTGCTGGGGCGAGACGCTGGTGATCTGGGGCGGAGAGTTCGGCCGCACCACACTCGCCAAGGCGGCCTGTCGCGGAAGAACTACGGCCGCTACCATCACCCCCGTTGCTTCACCATGTGGATGGCCGGCGGCGGCGTGCGCGGTGGCGTGATCTACGGCGAAACCGACGATTCTGCTACAAACGGTGAAGGACCCGTGCAAGGTGCGCGACTTTCACGCCACGGTGCTGCACCTGCTGGGCTTCGACCACGAGCGGTTCACCGTTCCGCTACCAGGGCCTCGATCAGCGTTTGACGGGCGTGGAGAAGGCCGCCGTGGTCAAGCCCCGCTGGCTTGAGGGATTGGATAATTCCGGCAAGAACGGGCGCCCTGGTCCGGACCTCGCCGTGAAAAAACCCTTTATACGAGGTTCGTTATTCCTCGCCGGGCAAGCCGAGTTTCGCTCCCAAGAGCGACTATAGCCCATTGCCAGTCTCGGGATTATGAGAAGAACCGGCGCGAAAAGGGAGCCCGCTGCGCCGCCTACCGGGAGTACGGGGTAGAATCATCCCGACGTGGCGGGCGAGACTGGCGGCGAGCTTTCAGCGGAAAAGATCGGCGGAAAGGGTTTGACATGAGACATTTCTGCATCGTTGCGATCGTTCTTCTGGCAACCGCGGCCGTCGGCGCGGGCATGCCCGGGCGGACACGGTCAACTTGATCGTCAATCCGGATTTCGACCGCGCCTATGCGGCGGCCCCGCAGGCCGCGCCGAATCCCGCAGATCATCGGGCGGAGCGGCGGATGCCGCCGAAGTTCGAGGGCAAGCCCTTGTTGCCCTACGGCTGGGACTTGTGGCCCTCCAAGAATGAAGCCGCGGCGATTTCCTGGGTCCAGGACGACGGCCGCAAGGCGATTCGCCTTCGCGTGCCCAAGGGCGAACCGGTCAGGCTGTTTCAGCGATACGTGGAGGTTGCTCCCGGCGCGACGTACAGCTTCGGCCTCTCCGCAAAAGGGAGCGGTCGGGTCGACTTGATCGTTTGGGTGGTGCAGCGGCGCCCGATGAAACACTGGCGGCGACCGGGATCGACGCAGGGCCGCAGTGGAAGAAGATCGAGGTGCGGAAGAAAGTGGACCCCCATCGTCATTTGGCAAGGTTCTGGATTGTAATCAACGGCCCGGCAGACGTGATGATCGGGCAGGCGGAAGCGTCGGTGCAAGCCGCCGCGGGAGATCGGGCCAATCCGCTTCTGGCGAAGCCGGCCAAAGACGCCGATACGCTGTTCTACGAGGATTTCGACTGGCCTGCGCAGGCGATTTCGTTGAATGCCGGAGCCCGCTTGACGGACAAGGACGGCGGACGATTCGGCCGCGGCCTGATCACCTCGTCCAGGGACGGCGGGTCGATCATGCGCCTGTCGCTGGGCGAGCTGCCTCCCCAGGAATGATCGAAGCTCCCGGTTTAAGCCCGCGGCCTTGCCCGCCGCCAACGGCATGGACGTTCTCCTGGCCATCACCGACGCAGACTCCGGACATGTCGCAAACGCAGATTGAATTTCACTCCTGGGTCGGGAGGCTGGGTTTCGGGTTCCGCCA
>CAWFBN010000156.1:0-15804 GCA_963813955.1 uncultured Alphaproteobacteria bacterium
CATTTCCGTGCGGCCGGTCGTCAGCGACGGCGAGGAACTGGCTCTGGTCTGTTTCACCGAAGAAGCGAGGCCGCAGCGAAAGATAGGTCACGCAGTCGCGCCGGACGACGTTTCGCAGGTCGCGGAACTTGAACGAGAACTGGAGGCGACGCGGAGCGAATTGCAGGGCGCCCTGCGCGATCTGGACATCGCGGGCGAGGAGCACAAGGCGATCAACGAGGAAGCCTTGTCGGTGAACGAGGAGTTCCAGTCGGCCAACGAGGAATTGCTCACCTCGAAGGAGGAGTTGCAATCGCTCAACGAAGAGCTGACGGCGCTCAACAACCAGCTTCAGGAGACGCTCGACCGGCAGCGCACCACCTCCGACGATTTGCAGAATGTGCTCTACAGCACCGATGTCGCGACCATCTTTCTCGACGACAAGCTCGACATCCGCTTTTTCACCCCCGCGACCCGCGCCCTGTTCAAGGTCATCGCCACCGATATCGGCCGCCCTCTCGCGGATCTCGCCGCGCGCGGCGCCGATGAAGCGCTGCTGTCGGATGCGCGCATGGTGCTGGCCAAGCATTTGCCAGTCGAGCGCGAGATCGAGACGCCGGACAACCACTGGTTCATGCGGCGCATCCTGCCCTATCGGACGCAGGCCGACGGAGTCGAGGGCGTGGTCATCACTTTCGTCGACACAACCGAGCGCAAAAGCGTCAGTGACGCGCTGGAGGCCGCGAAACTCCGCGCCGAAGTCGCCGACAAGGCCAAGTCGCGCTTCCTCGCCGCCGCCAGCCACGACCTGCGCCAGCCGCTGCAAACTCTGGCGCTGCTGCAGGGGCTGCTGGATCGGTCGGTGTCCGGCGAAAAGGAGCGCAAGATACGTCGCGCGCATCGGCGAAACCCTGACGGCGATGACCGGCATGCTCAATGCGTTGCTCGACATCAACCAGATCGAGGCCGGCGCGGTGCGCGCGGAAATGGCGCCTTTCCGGTGCAGGGCCTGCTGACGAAATTGCGCGACGAATTCCTTTATCACGCGCAGGTAAAAAATCTCGACGTGCGCATGGTCGGATGCGGCCTGTGGATCTGGAGCGATCCGCGCCTGCTCGAACAGATGCTGCGCAATCTCTTGAGCAATGCGTTGAAATACACGAGCGAAGGCAAGGTGCTGCTCGGCTGTCGCCGCCACGGGCAAACCTTGAGCATAGAGGTCTGGGACACCGGCATCGGCATCCCCGAGTCCGAGATCCATGCGATTTTCGAGGAATATCATCAGGTCGGCAATGAGGCTCGCGAGCGCTCCCGGGGGCTCGGCCTCGGCCTGTCGATCGTCAGGCGCCTGGGCAACCTGCTCGGCCATCGCGTGCGTGCGCGCTCGCATCATGGCGATGGTTCGGTGTTTTCCATCGAGGTGACGCTTGCGCCGGACGCGCCGGCAACCAAAGCTGCGGGCGCGGGGCGCGGGCGCGGCGCCGGGCTTGAAGAGAAAGCGGCGCGCAAGGGCGCGATCCTGATCGTCGACGACGATCCGGAAGTGCGGGAGCTTCTGGCGTTTTTCCTCAAGCAGGACGGCCATCGCACGGCCTGCGCCTATGACGGCGCCGAGGCGATACAACTGATTGAAAGCGAGGATTTCCGCCCCGACCTCATTCTCGCGGATTTCAACCTGCCGAATGGAATGAACGGCGTCGAAGTCATCGTCGCCATCAGGGAGAAGCTGCATCGCCCTGTCACGGCGATGGTCCTGACCGGCGACATATCGACCGAAACCTTGCGGGCCATCGACAAGGCCGATTGCACGCTGCTCAACAAGCCGGTGAAGCCGGAGGAGCTGGCGCTGGCGGTGCGGCGGCGCGCTCGCGCCGGCCCCGAGGTCGGCGGCGCGCGACGGGGCCAATCACCCGCAAGCGCCCTTGCCGCCGGTGATTTTCGTCGTCGATGACGATCGCTTCCTGCG
This sequence comes from uncultured Alphaproteobacteria bacterium, assembly GCA_963813955.1. Taxonomy (GTDB): domain Bacteria; phylum Pseudomonadota; class Alphaproteobacteria; order Rhizobiales; family Beijerinckiaceae; genus Rhodoblastus. The sequence goes on from CAWFBN010000156.1 coordinate 1,946, forward strand.
CGCGGCGGTGCGCGCCGTGCTGGAGGAAGACGGCCGCACCGTGGAGGATTTCGAAAGCTGCGAGGCCTTTCTCGCCGCGCTGACGCCGGGCCGCGACGCCTGTCTGCTGATCGACGCTTCCTTGCCCGGCATGAGCGGGCTGGAGCTGCTGCGTCATCTCAAGCAGCAGGGCTCGAAAATCCCGGCGGTGATGATGACCGGTCAGGCCGATGTCGGCATGGCCGTCGATGCGATGAAAGCCGGCGCGTTGGATTTCATTGAAAAGCCGGTCAGTCGCGAAGAGCTGCTGGCCAGCGTCGCGCGCGCCTTCGACCAGGCGCATGATTCCAGCAAGCTCGTCGCCTGGCGCGAAGCCGCATCGGCCCAGATCGAAGGGCTCACCGGGAGGCAGAAGCAGATCATGGATATGGTGCTGGGCGGGCGCCCCGAGCAAGAATATCGCCGCCGATCTCGGCATCAGCCAGCGCACGGTGGAAAACCACCGCGCCGAAATCATGAAACGCACCGGCGCGAAATCACTGCCGGAACTGGCGCGGCTGGCGGTCGCCGCCGCCTGAAAAAAACGCCAGCCCCGTCGGGAGTCGGGGCTGGCGTTGTGGCAAGAATTGGCAAAGTCGCAGTCTACCAGCTTTCTCGCCTGTATTGACCTGGCCCCGTCATTGCGAGCGAAGCGAAGCAATCCATGGCTTGCGGTTGGTGGATTGCCTCGCTTCGCTCGCAATGACGACCCTGGTTCAGGTCAGGCGAAGTTGTTCTAGATCCGGCCCAGCAGCAGCAGGATCAAGACAACGACAAGAACCAAGCCGATGCCGCCACTGGGGGCGTAGCCCCAGTTCGCGCTATGCGGCCATGTCGGCAGGGCGCCGACCAGAAACAGCACCAATAAGACGAGCAGGATTGTACCGAGCATGGGAATCACTTTCTTGATTGGCTGACGGATCGCCATCGGCGACCCGTGAGCTTGAAACCTTACTTTTTCAGCGCGTCCTTCAAAGCATCTTTGACGCCGCCGACGGCGTTCTGGACCTTGCCGGCAGTTTTGTCGGTTTGACCATCCGCAACGAGCTTGGCGTCGCCAAGGACTTTGCCCGCTGTCTCTTCAATCGCGCCCTTGGCCTGTTTGGCGGTTCCGGCGATACGATCCTTGTCCATTTTCATGGCTCCTGTTGTCGAGGTTTTTACGGGCGGAGGTAATGTTGGAAGCCAGACAAATCCCGGCTGGCTTGCGCCAGCCGAGGGGTCGCTTGCGCCGCTCGTGTATCCAGACCCTAGCTTGCGTCTGGCGGCGCCCGACAGGATCGGAATCTACTCACGAACGAGAGTCGCCTCAGTCGTGATGATGATGGTGATGATGGTGGTGGTGATGATGGTTGATGTTCGTGGCGCTCATGATGCCGCCCGTGATCGCCGCCATGATGGTCCATGGGTGCAGTTTGAGCCGCCGGTTCCTGCGGCATGGGCTCCGCGGAACTGGCGAGCGGGCTCAGGAGCAGGGCGCAGCTGAGGACGGCGCCGGTCAGAAGTGTTTTCAACATAGTGTTTTCCTTTTCGGGGCATTCGCGTCGCGCGAATTGGGTGAGGCCGGGTCGAAGGCCTGATTAAGTCAGTGCGGGGCGCCGTGGGATATCGACCAGCCAGAGCTGCTGATCGACGTTGCGCGAAATCTCCGTGAACAGATCCGCCGTGGCGGCGTCGCCATAGCTTGCCGCGCGACCGATGGCCTCGCGCGCGGATTTGCCGAAGGCCGCCAGCGCCCCGCAGACCGCGAAGACGTGCTGCTGTTCGTCGGCGACGCCGAGCGGATAGGCGAGCAGGCTGGAGAACTGCGCCGCGCGCTGGACCGTACCCTCGGCCTCACCGCCCAATCCGCGGGCGCGTTCGGCGATAAGGTCCGAATAGCTTTCCGCCTCCTCGGCGCATTTATCGAACAGGCCATGCAGCGCGATGAAGTTGGGCCCGCGCACATTCCAGTGCGCCTGTTTGATCTGGCCATGCAGATCGATGGCCGAAGCCAGTTGCTTGTTCAACAGTTCGACGGATTCGGTGCGGATATTGGCGGATAACGTGTTGCGTGTCGGGTGCATGGGAAATGTCCTGAGTGGAGGCGGGCGTCGAAGGCATTGGCCACTTCGTTGACGTGAGGCGACCCTGAACCGGCGGGTCCAGCGGCGGCAGGGTCGGAAAACACTCATGACGCGGAATACCTGCGACGGCCGGCTTCGGCAGGTGACCATGCGGCGTTGCTGGCGGGCCTTTTTTCATACCAAAGATTTAGTTGCAATTTGCCAAGTTTGCGGTCACGCTTAAGGTATATGCTCGCGCAAAATTGATTTGAACTCATAAAATGAATTGAGAGCCCCAAATGACCATATCGAACACCGACGCCTTCATCTGGACTGGCGTATCCGGCGGCCTGTGGAGCAGCGCCGTGAACTGGCTGGACCTCGGCAAGCCGGCGACGGTCGTTCCCGGAGCGGGCAATGCGGTGACGGTGGCGGGTCCGACCGGCTCTGCCTATGAAGTGATCGGCGGCGGCGGCGCTTCGGCGAGCCTTGCGCTGACCGGCTATGTCGCGCTGAGCGGCGCCTACAAGACGACTTCGCTCAGCGTCGGGGCTCCGCTGACGACGCCGAACTCTTCTTCGTTTGTCGCCGGCGGCCTGGCCTTGGGCGCCGGATCGACGGTGACGACGACGACGGCGAACCTGATCGACGGCAGCGCGTCGATCGCCGGAACAGGCGCCAAGCTTGCGGCCAGCGGCGCCGTGACGGTGGGGTCGCCCAATTTCAACTCCCAGATCGGTCAGACCTATACCTCTTCATACGGCGCCTCCGGCAGCCTCAGCGTGAGCGGCGGCGGCAGTCTGGCGTCGGGCGACCTGAATATCGTGGAGGGCAGCCTGTCGGCCAGCGGCGTCGGCACGACTGTCGCGGTCAGCGGCGGGCTGACACTGGGCGTCCTGACCACTCCCTACGTGTCGGGCGGGACCAATTTTAATTCGACCAGCGGCTCTGTGACCATCTCGGGCGGCGCCAAAGTTTCGGTGGTCGGGGCCGTTCAGGCGAAGAATGGCTCCATCAACGTCACCGGCGCCGGATCGAGCCTGACGGCGGCCAGCGCCACCTTTTATAATTCTTATAACTCGAGCTTATACGCCATGTACGGCTCGCTCAACGCGAGCTATGGCGGCGCGATCCAGCTTGGCGGCCTTTCACTGGCCGCCAGCGGAGCCAGCTCCACCTCCACCTTGATTGTGAATGTGGACGCAACGTCAAAGATCGAAATCGGCTCGACCGGCAATGCGGCGCTGGGCGCGATCACGATCGACGCCGGTTCGACCTTAGCCGCCTCGGTTGCGGGCGTGCTGATGGGGGCGGTGGTCGATAATGGCGTGATTTCGACGACGGACCACCTGACCATTTCCGGCGCGCTGTCGGGGGCCGGCCAGGTGCAGATCGGCGCCAACGGAACCTTGACCCTGAATGGCGCGGGCGGGGCGAGCGATACCGTCGCCTTCACCGGCGCCGGCGCCTCATTCGAGATCGGCGGGTCTTCCGTCTATAATGGCAGCGTTACGACCTATACGCCTTACGCCGTCGCCTCCAAGCTCACCGGCCTGACGGTCGGCGACAGCATCATCGTCGACAACGCCCAGCTGACCAGCGCCGTTTATACCTACAAGGGCTCCAACACCGGCACGCTCGCCCTGATGACCGGGACGACGGCGGTCGAGACGCTGACCCTCGCCGGCAATTACACCGGCAGCAACTTCTTCCTGAGCCCGACCACCAGCGGCGGAACCTCCGTTTCCCTGCTTGCCACTCCTCCGTCAGTTCCAAGCCCGGTCTCTAAGACGACCGACGCCTTCATCTGGACTGGCGTATCCGGCGGCCTGTGGAGCAGCGCCGTGAACTGGCTGGACCTCGGCAAGCCGGCGACGGTCGTTCCCGGAGCGGGCAATGCGGTGACGGTGGCGGGTCCGACCGGCTCTGCCTATGAAGTGATCGGCGGCGGCGGCGCTTCGGCGAGCCTGGCGCTGACCGGCTATGTCGCGCTGAGCGGCGCCTACAAGACGACTTCGCTCAGCGTCGGGGCTCCGCTGACGACGCCCAACTCTTCTTCGTTTGTCGCCGGCGGCCTGGCCTTGGGCGCCGGATCGACGGTGACGACGACGACGGCGAACCTGATCGACGGCAGCGCGTCGATCGCGGGAACCGGCGCCAAGCTTGCGGCCAGCGGCGCCGTGACAGTGGGGTCGCCCAATTTCAACTCCCAGATCGGTCAGACCTATACCTCTTCATACGGCGCCTCCGGCAGCCTCAGCGTGAGCGGCGGCGGCAGTCTGGCGTCGGGCGACCTGAATATCGTGGAGGGCAGCCTGTCGGCCAGCGGCGTCGGCACGACTGTCGCGGTCAGCGGCGGGCTGACACTGGGCGTCCTGACCACTCCCTACGTGTCGGGCGGGACCAATTTTAATTCGACCAGCGGCTCTGTGACCATCTCGGGCGGCGCCAAAATTTCGGTGGTCGGGGCCGTTCAGGCGAAGAATGGCTCCATCAACGTCACCGGCGCCGGATCGAGCCTGACGGCGGCCAGCGCCACCTTTTATAATTCTTATAACTCGAGCTTATACGCCATGTACGGCTCGCTCAACGCGAGCTATGGCGGCGCGATCCAGCTTGGCGGCCTTTCACTGGCCGCCAGCGGAGCCAGCTCCACCTCCACCTTGATTGTAAATGTGGACGCAACGTCAAAGATCGAAATCGGCTCGACCGGCAACGCGGCGCTGGGCGCGATCACGATCGACGCCGGTTCGACCTTAGCCGCCTCGGTTGCGGGCGTGCTGATGGGGGCGGTGGTCGATAATGGCGTGATTTCGACGACGGACCACCTGACCATTTCCGGCGCGCTGTCGGGGGCCGGCCAGGTGCAGATCGGCGCCAACGGAACCTTGACCCTGAATGGCGCGGGCGGGGCGAGTGATACCGTCGCCTTCACCGGCGCCGGCGCCTCATTCGAGATCGGCGGGTCTTCCGTCTATAATGGCAGCGTTACGACCTATACGCCTTACGCCGTCGCCTCCAAGCTCACCGGCCTGACGGTCGGCGACAGCATCATCGTCGACAACGCCCAACTGACCAGCGCCGTTTATACCTACAAGGGCTCCAACACCGGCACGCTCGCCCTGATGACCGGGACGACGGCGGTCGAGACGCTGACCCTCGCCGGCAATTACACCGGCAGCAACTTCTTCCTGAGCCCGACCACCAGCGGCGGAACCTCCGTTTCCCTGCTTGCCACTCCTCCGTCAGTTCCAAGCCCGGTCTCTAAGACGACCGACGCCTTCATCTGGACTGGCGTATCCGGCGGCCTGTGGAGCAGCGCCGTGAACTGGCTGGACCTCGGCAAGCCGGCGACGGTCGTTCCCGGAGCGGGCAATGCGGTGACGGTGGCGGGTCCGACCGGCTCTGCCTATGAAGTGATCGGCGGCGGCGGCGCTTCGGCGAGCCTGGCGCTGACCGGCTATGTCGCGCTGAGCGGCGCCTACAAGACGACTTCGCTCAGCGTCGGGGCTCCGCTGACGACGCCGAACTCTTCTTCGTTTGTCGCCGGCGGCCTGGCCTTGGGCGCCGGATCGACGGTGACGACGACGACGGCGAACCTGATCGACGGCAGCGCGTCGATCGCGGGAACCGGCGCCAAGCTTGCGGCCAGCGGCGCCGTGACAGTGGGGTCGCCCAATTTCAACTCCCAGATCGGTCAGGCCTATACCTCTTCATACGGCGCCTCCGGCAGCCTCAGCGTGAGCGGCGGCGGCAGTCTGGCGTCGGGCGACCTGAATATCGTGGAGGGCAGCCTCTCGGCCAGCGGCGTCGGCACGACTGTCGCGGTCAGCGGCGGGCTGACACTGGGCGTCCTGACCACTCCCTACGTGTCGGGCGGGACCAATTTTAATTCGACCAGCGGCTCTGTGACCATCTCGGGCGGCGCCAAAATTTCGGTGGTCGGGGCCGTTCAGGCGAAGAATGGCTCCATCAACGTCACCGGCGCCGGATCGAGCCTGACGGCGGCCAGCGCCACCTTTTATAATTCTTATAACTCGAGCTTATACGCCATGTACGGCTCGCTCAACGCGAGCTATGGCGGCGCGATCCAGCTTGGCGGCCTTTCACTGGCCGCCAGCGGAGCCAGCTCCACCTCCACCTTGATTGTAAATGTGGACGCAACGTCAAAGATCGAAATCGGCTCGACCGGCAACGCGGCGCTGGGCGCGATCACGATCGACGCCGGCTCGACGTTCGCCGCCTCGGTTGCGGGCGTGCTGATGGGGGCGGTGGTCGATAATGGCGTGATTTCGACGACGGACCACCTGACCATTTCCGGCGCGCTGTCGGGGGCCGGCCAGGTGCAGATCGGCGCCAACGGAACCTTGACCCTGTATGGCGCGGGCGGGGCGAGCGATACCGTCGCCTTCACCGGCGCCGGCGCCTCATTCGAGATCGGCGGGTCTTCCAGTCTATAATGGCAACGTTACGACCTATACGCCTTACGCCGTCGCCTCCAAGCTCACCGGCCTGGTCGTCGGCGACAGCATCATCGTCGACAACGCCCAGTTGACCAGCGCCGTTTATACCTACAAGGGCTCCAACACCGGCACGCTCGCCCTGATGACCGGGACGACGGCGGTCGAGACGCTGACCCTCGCCGGCAATTACACCGGCGCCACCTTCTTCCTGAGCCCGACCACCAGCGGCGGAACCTCCGTCTCTTTGCTGACTAATCCTGCGCCGGTATCTTACACCGTCGCGAGTTTCCTGACCAACAAGACCTCCATCGATCAGCAGTCTCGCCCCGTTGTCATTTCCGACACCGCAGGCAATGTCGCCACGAATATCGATGCGTTGAACGGCGACGCCAACGTCCAGGCGATCACCCTGACGGGCAGCGGAACGCCAACCTTGAACCTGACGGCGTCGCAGGCCTTGTATGATTCCACCGCGCTCGGTGAGATCACAAACGCCAGCTTCGCCATCGACATCAATGGCGTCATCACAACTATTGTCGGCGGCGGCGCCGGCGGCACACTCGCCGTCGGGGGCGGCGAAATCATCAATTTCGGCGACGCGACGGGAAGTAGCGCGCGTCTTTACAATACGGCAGGCAATTGGGACATGGTCATGGGCTCGCACGAAAACATCAGCTTGACCAATGCGCAAGCGGCGGTGGCCGGCGATTCGAATACCTTCAATTTGTCCGGGAGCAACATGGTGACGGCGAACGGCGCCTCAGAGGCCTTTGTGTTCCAGGCAAGCATCGGCAATAACACGATCAATGGCTTTGCGGCGACGGACTCGATGCAATTGAGCAAGTCTGACTTCGCGAATTGGTCGGCGCTGTTGAGCCATACGTCCCAGTTGGGCGCTGATACGCTGATCAAGTTCGACGCCGCCGACACAATCACGCTGCACGGAGTGATCGCGAGCAGCCTGACGTCGGCACAGTTCCATTTCGTGTGACCGAACCACCGGTCACCGCGATAGCGCGCACCAGATCGTCGCTGATCATCGCTCTTATGTCTTCGTCGGACAGAAGCGTGAGCTTGCCTGCAAGGGCGCTAAGGCGAAGGCTGGGGCGGCGGCGACGGCTGGAATGGCTGGGGCGGCGGGCGCGGGCGCGTTCATTACGGTGGTGGCGATGGTCACAACCAGGCGAGCGGCGCTTGGCGGGCGAGCAAGCGGCGGCGTGCTGGGCGGCGGCGCGCTCGGGGGCCATCTCGGCGGCGCTCCAATGGGCGGCGGGCGCATGGGTGGCGGCATGCGGAGGCGGCGGCATGCGTGGCGGCGGAGGTGGTCACGGCGGCGGCGGCGGTGGACATGGACGATGACCACATCCTGAAAGGACATTTGCAATGAAACACCAGCTGCGCGAAAACGAACCGGACATGCCGGAAATCAACACGGACAAGGTCTGTTTCGTGGTGGCTAAATCCCGCGAACTGCTGGCGGAAGACGTCGGCGCGCAACGCGACAGCTCCAACGCGACGGATGACGGATTTTCCTCCGTTCTGACCGATGCCGGCGATCGCCCGGCGCGGCTGGAGTTGGTCGGATTTATCGATGCGCTCGACGCGGACGAACGCGATGCGCTCGTCGTCGCCCTCGTCTGGATTGGACGCGGCGATTTCGAACCTTCGGATTGGCGCGCGGCGGTCAAAAGCGCAAGCGAGCGACGCGAGGGCGGCGCCGCGAAATACCTGATGGGGATTCCCTTGCTCCCGGACTATCTCGAAGACGCCCTTTCCGCCTTCGATCAATCCTGTCGCGGCTTCGAGGAGCGGGAAGAGCCCGGAATTTGACATGACCAGAAAGGCTTCGATGGCTAGGGCGCGCCAGATTGAAAGGCATCGGGGCGGACGCAGTGGCTGGCTGCGGGCGGCGGTGCTGGGCGCGAACGACGGCATCCTTTCGACATCGAGCCTGGTGCTTGGCGTGGCAGCCGCGCACGGCTCGCGAAGCAGCGTGCTGATGGCGGGAATTGCCGGTCTCGTCTCCGGCGCGATGTCGATGGCCGCGGGCGAGTATATTTCCGTGCATTCCCAAGCGGATACGGAACGAGCGGACCTGAATCTCGAACGCGGCGAGCTGAAGGCGGACGACAAGGGCGAACACGCCGAACTTGCGGCGATTTATGTCGAGCGCGGGCTCGATCCCGACCTGGCGAAACAGGTCGCCAATCAGCTGATGGCGCATGACGCCCTTGGCGCGCATGCCCGCGACGAACTCGGCATCTCCGAGCCGATGAAGCCGCGTCCAATTCAGGCGGCCTTCGCGTCGGCCTGCAGTTTCTCGGTGGGAGCGGGATTGCCGCTTCTTGTCGCGATTCTGGCGCCGCAGCTACAGGGCGCCCTGGCCGGCGTTGGCCGTTTCGCCGCCGGAGAGGGCATCCCTCTATTGTTGACCTCGGAAGGGGCCTTCCTGATCGCTGTATCCGGCGCCTCGCTGCTTTTCCTGGCGATTCTTGGCGCATTGGCGGCGCGGGCGGGCGGCGCCCCCATGGGGCCTGGCGCCTTGCGCGTCACCTTTTGGGGCGCCCTTGCGATGGGGGTCACCGCGGGCGTCGGAGCCTTGTTCGGGACAATCGTCTGAGGTCGGCGTTCGTGGCGGCGCATGGCGCTGGCCCTCGTCCTTTTGCTGTTTCTGCCTGTTCTCCTGTGCGCCTCCTCGACGAAGAACGGTTCCTTCGCGAAAATCTTCCCGGCTATGACGCGTACACGCAACAGGTGCGGCATCGGCCAGGAACGCAATGACGGGGCAGACGTTACTTGGCGGAAAGCTCTGGAGGCCGCAATCGATGCGCTTGCCACCATCGGGATTTATTCAAATTATAGCTGAAAACTCTTCGGCTGGCCGTAATGTTCGAAGAATTGGCCGCCGAGCTTCCAAATCGAGCGGTCATTGACCATTAGTTCAAAGGGCATCCATGGCTCCTGAGGTCACCGTCGGACCGCCAAGGCTGGCGATCAACCAAGGTTATGCCGTTCTAATCACCGACAATGACGGTCAGATTCGCTGGCCGACAGACAGCGGCTTTTATCACTCCGACACACGGGTTATCTCGTCATGGCGAATCTTCGCCGACGGCGCGCCGTGGAAACTCTTGAACAGCGGCAACATCGCCTACGACGCCAACCGCATCTTCCTCACCAATTCGACCCTCCACACCCAAATCGGCGAAGTCCCGGAACATACCCTCGGTCTGTCGATCAGCCGTTCCATCGGCGGCGGCGTCCATGAGGATCTCGATCTGGTCAATTACAGTATGGACAGGGTGCAGTTCAATCTTGAGATCGCGGTGCGCAGCGATTTTGCTGATATCTTCGAAGTGAGGTCCGGCAACATTGTCAGGCGAGGCCGCATCACATCAGCATGGTCGCAACGGGCTGCACGTCTTACGATCGCCTATGTCAACAAGGACTTCAAGCGCCGGATCATCATTACCGCGCACAAATGGAATTCACGACCCGTCTATGCCAACGGCCGGATCAGTTTCGAGCTTGAACTCAAGCCCGGCGAAGCATGGCACTCGTGCCTGCTCTATACGATCGACGGCGAGGAGATCGATCACGCACCGAAACCCTGCCTGGCCCAAACGGGCGCTGGCGCGCCTTGCAAGCGAAGCCCGTGGCAGGCCGCAGCGCTTAAAATCGAAACCAGCAACGAAGAATTCTACCGCTTCTACCAACAATCGCTGCAGGATATGGCCTCCTTGCGGCTCCCCATCAAGGGGACTGACGATTTGGAGTTCGCGGCGGCGGCGGGAGTTCCCTGGTTCCTGGCCTTGTTCGGTCGCGACAGCCTCACCGTCTCGTTGCAGAACGCCATGGTGCACCCGAGTTTCGTCCGCGGCGCGCTGGAGGTGCTGAGCCGCCACCAAGCTACAGAGCGCGATGACTATCGCGACGCGGAGCCGGGCAAGATCATGCACGAATTGCGGCGCGGAGAATTGGCGCATTTCAAGCTTATTCCCCACACGCCCTATTACGGAACCGCCGACGCCACCATCCTCTATCTGATCGTGCTGCATAATGCCTGGCTTTGCACGGGCGATCCCGATTTGCTGGCTCGGTACATGCCGGTCGCGGAAAAATGCCTGACCTGGATCGACAAATACGGCGACCGCGACGGCGACGGCTTTCAGGAGTATCAGACGCGATCCAAGGCAGGCGCCTACAACCAGGGTTGGAAGGATTTGGGCGAAGCGCTGGTCAATACCGACGGGTCGATCGTCAAAACGCCGATCGCGCTCGTGGAGATTCAGGGCTACGTCTACGACGCCTGGCTGCGCATGGCTCAGATCTACGACGCTCTGGGCAAGCCAGCCCGGGCCCAAGCTCTGCGTGAAAAAGCCGCGGCCCTGTTCACCCGCTTCAATGACGCGTTCTGGGATGAAGAGTCCGGCTTCTACGCTTTCTGCCTCGATGGCGACAAAAAGCAGGTATTGAGCGTCGCTTCCAATCCCGGCCAATGCCTGTGGTCGGGCATCGTGCCTCCCGACCGCGCCGCAAAGGTCGTCAAGCGACTGATGGAGCCGGACATGTGGAGCGGATGGGGCATCCGGACGCTTTCGACCAAAAACCCCTCCTATAATCCTAACTCCTACCAGAACGGCGCGGTATGGCCGCACGACAACGGAATGATCGCGATGGGTTTCCGCCGCTACGGGTTCGTCGACGAAGCCGCATGCATCGCCAGGGACATTAACGGCGCCGCCGGCTATTTCGTGCAGCATCAAATGCCGGAACTTTATTCGGGTATGCAGCGTGATCCGACCAACTTTCCGGTCCAGTACCTCGGCGCCAATGTGCCACAGGCGTGGGCGGCGGGGACGTGTTTCGCCATGCTGCAAATGATCGTCGGCTTCCAACCCGACGCGCCAGCTGGCAAGCTCTACATCGATCCTGTTCTGCCCGAGTGGCTCCCCGACCTCGCCATCAGAGATCTTCAGGTCGGTCAAAGCGTGTTCGATCTGCGATTTTGGCGCGACGAAGGCGCTACACGGTTTGAGATTTTGAAAGGCGATCCCGCCGCCATCGCGCAAAAGAGCTACGCCACGGCGCTACGTCAGCCAAGCCTTATCCCTCTCCCGCGGTGAAGCATGAGCCCAAGGTCGCCGAACTGTCCGATAAGCTGACAGCCATTTTGCCTCAACCGCATTGCCGTTCATGAACCACGCGCCGTCGATCAGGACCTCGACATGACCATCGGGATGCCAGCCCAGCAATTCTGGCCGAAGGTCTGGTTCCGGAGGATCCAGGGCCGAAGCGCAGCTGGCCATAACCGCGGGAACCGTTGCCGGCGTCGCCGGTTAGAACGTTGGGAAAGCACTCGTCAAGATAGTGCATCCCAAGGTCCTTGCTACCAGAGGCGCCCCATGAACAAACTACACCGTTTACTGAAAGTCGCTCTGGCGACTGTCGCGCTCGCGGGCTCAATCCTCGTAGCCACTCAGCCCGCTTCGGCCTATTGCGGCAGACAGGGAACGCCTCGCTATGACGCCGATCCCGGCTATTACTGTCAAGAACGCAACATTCAACGCCATCATCATCAATATCATTCTATTTATAATCGGTAACTTTTGAACTCAACCCGATCGAAACCGCCGATACTCGGGGTCGCGGGCGCTGGTTCATTTCCAGTGGCAACCACGGGCAAACCTCCGCTATTCGTTAAACGAACAGTCGACGCAGCAACAGGTTCCTCCAAGCACGGCGGATATTGTTTTCGCTGAAACGCAGAAACGTTGGCCTGGACGAGGAACTTTCGCGACGCGCCGCGTTTCGCCGTTTTATCCGGGAGCGGAGCTATGCGATTGCGGCGGCGAGATCTGTTGACGTCCACCGCATTGTTGTGAGCGGATTCGCCGCCCACGCAGAAATCATTTCCGGCCAATGGCCCTGGCGGCCGGATTCCGGCTCGCCCCCTCGACCGATCACGCCCGGCGGCTGGCATTATTTCACACTGGACGAGGGCGCGGCCGTGGAGGCGATCGCGGACCGGATCATTCCACCCGATCCCGAAACGCCGGGCGGCAAGGACGCCGGCTGCGCCGTCTACATCGATCGCCAGTTGGCGGGACCCTACGGTCGCCAGGAGGGGCTCTACCTGCGCCCGCCCTTCGTCAAGGGCGAAAGGCAGCAGGGTCCACAGCAACAGGCGGGACCCGCCCTGCGCTATCGGACAGGCCTCGCCGCGCTCGACAAGCTCTGCCGCGAGGAGCATGGGGGCAAGGCTTTCAAGGATCTTGCCGACGCCGACAAGGACGACATCCTGAGCAGGCTGGAAAAAGGCGACGCCAAGCTCGATGGCGTCGACGGCAAGGACTTCTTTGAACTGGTCATGAAGGACGTCCAGGAAGGCTTTTTTGCCGATCCGCTCTATGGCGGCAACCGCGACATGGTCGGCTGGCGCATGATCGGCTACCCCGGCGCGCGCTATGATTATCGAGACTGGGTCTCGCGCCACAATGAACGCTTTCCCTTGCCGCCGGTTTCGATCATGGGCCGGGCCGAATGGCGGAAGGGTTGAGATGGCGAAATAGCTTCCCGCGAAAGATGTGGTGATCGTCGGTCTGGGCTGGACCGGTTGGATCATGGCGCAGGAACTCACCGACGCCGGCCTCGATGTCGTCGCCATCGAACGCGGACCATGGCGCGACGCCGCCACCGATTTTCCGCCCAACTTCGATCAGGATGAATGCGTTATCGTATCCGGCACGAATTATTTCCCGGCCGGACCAGACGACCTTCACCTTTCGCAACAAGATGGACCAGACGGCGTTGCCCATCCGCAGCTGGGCGCCTTCATGCCGCCCAACGGCGTGGGCGGCGGCGGCGTCCACTGGAACGCCGAAACCTGGCGCTTCCTTCCGACGGATTTCACGCTCAAAAGCCATCTCACCGAACGCTATGGCGCGGACTTCCTGCCTCAGGACATGACCATCCAGGATTGGGGCGTCACATATGACGAAACTGGAGCCTATTACGACCGCTTCGAATATCATGCGGCACGTCAGGCCAGGCGGGAAACGTGAAAGGCCGGATCATCGATGGCGGCAATCCTTCGAAGGGCCGCGCTCGCGGCCTTATCCCAATCCGCCACAGCAGCAGCCTTTCAGTCACACGCTGTTCGCCAAGGCCGCGCGCGATTTGGGCTACAAGCCGTTTCCCAGCCTTCGGGCAACATGTCGCAGGCCTATGTCAATCCTCTCGGCGTGAGGCTCGGGCCCTGCACCTACCGCGGCTTTTGCGAAGGTTCGGCTGCGGCAACAATTCCAAGGCCAGCCCGCAAACCACCATTTTG